>CAYMKD010000037.1:0-12943 GCA_964390435.1 uncultured Pseudobdellovibrionaceae bacterium
ATTGCCTGGCATAGGAAGAAAGGCTCTCAACATACCGCCGCTGTCCTTCAGCATAAACAGTGTCAAAAGCTAGGCTTGATTTTCCGCTCCCGCTGAGTCCTGTGATAACAGTTATTTTTTCGCGAGGGATTTTTAAATCAAAACCCTTTAAATTATGCTCTCTCGCACCTTTTATTGTAATCCCATGAAAGTCTTCTGACATAGATAACTTTAATTCTTATTTTTTGCTTTACGAGTGCAATCTGAGCAAACTCCGTAAAGTTCAAGCACATGACTCGTTAATGTAAAACCAAACTGAGTCGCCACTTTTTCCTGCAGAGCTTCGATACTTGAGTTTTCAAATTCACAGATTTTACCACACTTCACACAAGTTAAATGATCATGATGGCGTTTTGGTGTTAATTCGTACCTTGCCGGCAATCCACCCATACGAACTTCCGTAGCAAAAGCCTGCTCTGTTAATTTTCTTAAAAAACGGTAAACCGTTGCAAAACCTATTTCAGAATCCACCTTTGCTACAATTTCATAAACCTCTTGAGCAGTTACATGCTGTCGTCCCTCATGAAGTGCTTTTAGAATCAAAAGCCTTTGCTGAGTGACCTTAAGGTTCATAGCGCGAATGATATTTTTAAAAGCTGATTCATCAAGCTTTTCACGCCTGATAATCTGCTCTTCAGGATTAGTGAAACGTGGTAATGTTGGAATTCTAAGTGTTTCCATAAGCCTCAATAATTAATTGCAGCACGAAATGGAGTCAATCTAAATAATAATGATTTTCAATTACCAAATATTCAAGGACAGCGCAGCAATATAGACTCAATTTGCACTTAAACCTATTTAGAGATAATTCTAAAGTCCAATGGCACAAATTATTCAAAGACCCAGACGAAATCGACGCACAGAAAGTTTGCGACGACTCTTAAGCGAAACAAGGTTATCCCCTTCGGATCTGGTCCTACCCATGTTTCTTCAAGAAGGTAAAGCCAATAAAACAGCCATTAATTCTATGCCCGGAGTTTTTAGGCTCTCGCAAGACCTTCTAATTGCTGAAGCTAAGGCTGCTTTTGATTTAGGAGTTCCGGCCATTGCCCTCTTTCCCGTGGTTCCTGAAAACTTAAAAGATCCCAGAGCCACCGAATCTAAAAATAAATCAGGTCTTCTACATCAAGCCATCAAGTCTTTAAAAGATACTTGTCCTGAGCTTGTGGTGATTACAGATGTTGCCATGGATCCTTACTCGAGTGATGGTCACGATGGATTTGTTGAAAATGGTAAAATCAATAATGATGTGACACTAGATATCCTAGCCGCTCAAGCCCTCTCCCAAGCCGAAGTGGGTGCTGATATTATTGCCCCCTCCGATATGATGGATGGACGTGTTGGATTTATCAGAAGGGCTTTAGATGAAAGTGGCTATATCGACACAGGCATTTTATCTTATGCTGCTAAGTATGCTTCAAGCTTTTATGGGCCATTTCGTGAGGCTCTTGATTCAGCACCCAAATCAGGTGATAAAAAAACTTATCAAATGAATCCAGCAAATAGTTTGGAAGCTCTTCGCGAGGCTCTTCTTGATATCGAAGAAGGTGCTGATATCTTAATGGTCAAACCAGCTCTGGCTTACTTAGATATAATTACTAAAATTAAAGAGAAGGTTCATGTGCCAGTTGCAGCTTATCAGGTCAGTGGTGAGTACGCTATGATTCTGGCAGCAAGTGAACGTGGTTGGCTAAATGCTGACCTGGTTATGATGGAGAGCCTTATGGCGATTAAGCGCGCAGGTAGCGATCTCATATTTACCTACGCTGCTAAAAAAATCGCCGAATCTCTTAATTAGATTTAAATTCTAATGGCGGATCAATAAATGGCATTTCCCAACCAGGAATCTGCTCTAAGGCCTTTAAGCTAAACTCCTGAAAATATTTGATATAACCATTTCGAAAGTCCTCTACTGTGTGCTCATACTTGTAATCTGGCTCAACACCATTATTTTCAACAAGCATTTCATCAGAATAATTAGCATCCGCCTGAAAACTAGAAAACAAACTTCTTGTTAAACGAATTTCAGCACTTGAGTTTATAAGGCTTCCTACAACTTCTACAGAGCCACCCAGACCAGCAGTTGTTTGACCAAATATTTTAGCAATTTTATTATTTTTAATTAACATAGGAAAAGCGTCTGCAGAAGATGCGGATAATTCATCAGTCAAAACAAGCATAGGTTTTTGCCAAATTTTATTTCCCGTTATATAGAAACTCACATAATCTAAAGGTAAAGCTTCTGATAAATCATCACCACGATCATATGCCTGTTCAATTTTAGCCGCTCTTGTCTGAAGAATTTGAAAGGCTTCAGGAGCTACTGCTTCATCAACTTGCCTAAGTATATTGTTGAAATTAAGCAACCATGCTCTATCTGCATTTGTTCTAAGCACAACTGCAGAAGATGTATTATTATCTACAAATAAAGAACTGAGGTCTTGCGCAAATTGCAATATACCTCCTGGATTGTGAGTTACATCTAATACCAGAACATCGACCTGCGATTGATACTCTTCTAAAATAGCCGCATAATTTGCCAAATAGATTTGATAATCCAAGTCTTCTGGACTAAAAGTTTCCACTCTTAAAAGTAAAATTGTTTTATCAGCAAATTTATATATATACGCAGGAACATCAACTACCTGAGCTCTACCTATATTTATCTTCATTAAGAGATCTCTCGAGGCTCCTATTTTAATTGGACGGTATGAATCTATAACATTCGGACTAAAAAATATTGGCATTTTTTGTCCATATTTTTCTACACCACCATGGTCCTTCATACTTTCAGCATACTTTAAAGCCGTCTCTCTGACACCCCATGAAGCAGATGTTCCACTGGGAAGCATTGGATTTGTTAAGTTAGGGATTTTAATAGCTGGCTTCAACAAGCTCCATGTAACTTCCGTCTCGTAAGTAGTGCCATCAGGTTTAGATAACTTTAAAAGAACCTTTCTCTTTGTTGGCTTTAATTCTTTAATAATCGCAGGGCGGTATAGCATAAAGTAGGCATTTTGCCTTGATGAGATCTCATTTGCATTTGAATAGTATTGATTAATAATTTTCATAAGCTCTTTAGGATCTTGTCCGTCGATACTTAAAAGCTCATCACCAATGCTTACCTTTAATAATTCAAAGCTACTTTGTGCAATACTTGTAATAATGAATCGATCTTCAAACGGAGAAATAAAAATAGGAACAGCATAGTAATCAACTCCGCTTGAATTAAAATCAAAATTAATGTTGATATGACCATCATGAAATTCAGATAAAAATTTTCTATATAGACCAAATATTTCTACATCATTCTGCGCACTTTTTAGTTCTTCAGAATATTTTTTTGCTAAATCCTCAATTTTAAATTTAAACCTTCTCTCTTTGTATTCAAGAGGAGCGTAAAGCCCTTTAACCCAAGCTACTAGTTGCACAAAATCAGCTTGAGCTTCATCCTGACTGAGTGAGCGCAGGCTAGCTGTATTGTCTCCAGCTACAATTGGCGGATTTTGATTTGAATCTGCACAACTCACTAAAGTTAAAATCAATAATGAAGAAAAAAGTAATTTCAATTTCACTTGGCACCCCTCTAAGTTAAAGTATTTATATGAGCAGCTCTTCTTAAGGGGAATTAAAATGTATATTGGAATAAATTATTCACGCATATCGAATGATTTTTATAGACTGAAATTAGGAGAAATTTTAACAAGCATAAGAAAAATCTTATACGTGGTAACCGCCAGGAACACCTTTAGTCACAATACTCACTGCGTTATGGGGATGCAGACTCTCTACGTGATTAACCTTAATCCAAAAGTCAGCAATGCGCCCCTCTGCCAATAGACTCTGCTTAAGCTTTCTAGCAGCATCTTCGCAAAACATAAGATTCTGTCCATTAAGCTTTGCAAATTCTTGTTCATCTTCACGCTTTACAACAGTTTGTACCGGAGTTCCCAGAGATGTCTCAGCAAGATTAATAAGGTCAAGCCAAGTCACAAGACTATCCACTTGTTCCAATCGCACCTTAACCTCAGCATAGCTTCTTTGTGAATGAGGAGTTGCCGAAATCCCCTCTGTTGTCCCTAACCACTGATGAACCTGATCAGCAGATACAGAACCAAGACCAAAAGTTTCTTTAAAGTTTTCTTGGATAATTTGCCTTGCAAGAGCTGCCGAACATGGACATGTGCTCGAGTAAGCTACTTGCACAGCTAACTCATAACGAATATGACCATTTTCAAGCCAGCCTGAAATACTCACAGGGTAACTGCGCCAGCCTTTATAGCTACTCACTAAAGCCGCACGCTCAATCATATAATCTAAATTTAATTTAATATAACTTGAGTCACTGGTCATAGAGTGACTCTCGTGAAAGCCCAATAAAAGTTTTTGAATTGATTTAAGACCTAAGGGCTCAGAGGAGAGAGTTTCTTGTAAATGCAAATAGAGCCTAGACATATGAATCCCTTTAGAATGAGGATCATCAAGGCTTACAAAGGCTTCAGCGCGAGCAGGAGTTGAAATAATAGTTCCATCTGGCGATAGCAAACGAACCGGAACTTCAATATCTGTCATTCCAACTTGATCAAGTCGACCACTAAGTTCTACTTTGGCTTCTCTAGCTACATCGGGCATCACGCGAGCTGGTTCTCCTTCTTTTTCTTTTGAGCCGTCAATGAATTGCTCTTTAATGGACTTTTCTATGTCGAGCTGGCTTTTTGTGCAAATCATATTGCCCCCTTTTGTATACCAACTTAAATATGAGGTCCATTTTAACCCTCGCAAGTACTAAAATTAGTGTATACAGAGTCCTTTTTAGCTAATCCAGAATAATTTAAGGAATCTTAGCTGTAAGAGAAAAAATCAGCAAATTAGTTTAAATCACTCCACTTTTTTGAGTTTTTTTGCAATAAAAGAGCCTCATGACTCAAAAAAACTCAAAAGCTGAAATAATTTTGGCTAGCACCTCTACTTATCGTAAAATCCAATTGGAACGCCTGGGTGTAAGATTTACCGCTGTAAAACCTGATTTTAATGAGGACGCTCACAAAAATAAGAACCTTTCTGCCTCAGATTATGTTCTGCAATTGGCCTCTGGGAAGGCAGAAAGCCTCATTAACACCTATCCTGACTCACTTATAATAGGAGCTGATCAGACTGTCGTTTTTGAAGGACAGTATATAGGAAAGTCTGGCTCACGAGATAAAGCTGTTGAGCAGCTTATGAAAATGCAGGGCAAAACTCATGAAATTGTAACCGGCCTTGTACTTTTAGGGCCGCAAAAAAAACTTCAGCATGTTGAAATTGTAAAATTAAAAATGCGCCCTCTAGAGTTATTTGAAATTGAATCTTATGTAGATTTAGATCAACCATTTGATTGTGCTGGTAGTTATAAAATTGAGAAGGCTGGTATTCGCCTTTTTTCAGATATTATTGCTAAAGACTTCTCCAGTATTGAGGGCCTTCCTATGCTAAAGTTAGTTGATTTTTTACTTCAATCTGGAGTTCACTTAACCTAACAACAATTATAAGGTTCAAATATGAAAACAAGTTCAGATTTAAAACAACTTTGGAAACAGGCAGTTAAGGCACGAACAAAATCTCACTCTCCTTACTCTAAAGTAAAAATTGGTGCTGCTGTTAGATTAGCGAATGGCAAGATCTATAGCGGTTGCAATATTGAAAATGCTTCCTATGGAGCCACTGTTTGTGCCGAGCGAGTGGCTATTTGGAAAGCACAGAGTGAAAATAAAAAAATAAAAATTTCTGAAATATGTGTTGTAAGCGATCGCAAACCGGCGTGGCCCCCCTGTGGACTATGTAGACAAGTTCTCGCAGAATTTGCAAATGGCAAAACTCTTGTTCATGTAGGGGGACTCAAAGGCGTTGTGGAGTCTTACACTCTCGATGAGCTTTTACCTGCAGCTTTTAATCCCAAACACCTAAAGTGACAGTCACATTAGAAAAAGCTGCTCTTGATCGTTTACAAGATTTTTTATCAAGATTTCCTGGGGCAACCATACTTTCTTCGCATTGAATATAGATACCAAGCTATTGGCAAATTTTTCTTCAATTGTCTCTGATTCCTGCAAATAAAAAGTTGCTTTAGCTTCTTCACATAAAAGCTCTCGCACAGAATCTTCGATTCTGGGTAAAGGCGGCTCCCCTAACAGATGAATCTCAAATCGCCCGCCAGACCACTCACGCTTATGATTTTGCCAAAGAATCTCTAGCCTTTCAACAAGGCCCCCTTTTAAAGGTTTCTCACGTTGCCAATGATAAATTGCCTCATCACTAAAACGCAATCGCAACTCACTTAAAAGACCTTGGCTTTTTTGACTTAGCAGTGTCTGTAGCTTTAAAGTCATTTCAGACATCATACAGGTTTGCTGTAGAGAGTTTTCACATAGCTCAGATAAACTATCTTTTAAATATTGTTGCACCTGTGCCAAATCACATGACATGCCAGACATGGTATCTACTTTATTGGCAAAGCCAGCAGAGGCCTCAATATTAAAAACTCGTTTTCGACTTCTATGGGGCAAAGTAAAAATCAAGTATGCGGTATCTCGAACAAAAAAATGAGCAAGCTTTGAATCTGACAACTTTAATGACCTTTAGTTAGGAGTCAAAGCTTGTGGATTAGCCTCTATACGAGAATCAGCTCTTGCTTGTTCAACCCAACCATTAAAGGCATCAAAGGATCTTTCTTTTAAAATTTCTTGCGCAAGCTCTGAATTACTAGATTTAACTGGCTCAGCCTTTACCTCTTTAAGTTTTAAGATGTAACGCTCAGAACCTTCTTTTATTAATCTACCCAACCAAGGCTTTGCATTACTTAGCTCAAATGCAGCTTGATTCACTGTAGGACTTTGTCCAAGCTTTGGCACAGCGTCTTGATCTAAACTGAATAAACCAGTTTCTTGCCATTGAAACCCGTGCTCTTTTAACCATGAGTTTACTTTATCTTGAGAGCCATCAGCTATCCACTTTTCAAGTTCTGGCATCATTTTATCTACTTCATCTTTTGCTATAAGATGTTTTGCAATTTTCTCTCGAACTTCTGCCAATGGAATTTCACGGGCCTCTTTTTTGTCATTTACTTTAATAATATGATAACCAAACTGAGTTTTTACAGGTTTGCTCACTTCACCTGCATTCATTGTAAATGCGATCTCTTCAAATTCTGGCACCATTCGGCCTCGGCCAAAATACCCTAGATCACCATTTTTTGTTTTACTCCCAGTATCATCACTGTATTGAGCTGCTAATTTACCAAAATCTTCTTTGTCTGCTCGAGCTCTTAACTCTTCTGCTTGCTTTAGAGCTTTTTCAGCTGACTTAGGATCTTTTGGATCTACTTTTACTAAAATATGTTGGGCCTTTACTTCTTCTGCTTGGGTATACTGGCTTTTAAATGTTTTATAGTATTGATCAACGCGATCTGCAAAAGCAGCGTCTTGTAATTTACTTGCAATCTCTTTATCTGAAACAGGCCATGCTTCGATAAGATTTTCAGCATTAAACTTCACATAACTCACATTCAACTTTTCACTACGTAACTGGTTAGCCTTTTCGACTTCCTGCGACGTAGGAGTCATAGATAACTCAAAAAGCCTTCTTGCTCTTACGTTCTTACGGTCAGCTCTAATTTTATCTTCGAATTCAGAAGGTGACCAACGGTTACTTGCTAGAAACTGTTCATAATAATCGCGCTGAAAGCGTCCCTCTTTTTGCAGAAAGGGGATGTCTTGAGTAATGAAATCACGTACTTCTACATCGGTCGAAAGAATTCCTGCTTTTCTTGCAGTTTGCGATATAAGTTCTCGATATATAAGGGTTTGTAGAGCCTCCTGGTAAACTCTCTGTCGCAGAGCGGTGGCACTAGCTCCCCCCATAAATTGGTTATAAATATTCTCAAGTCTTTGAGCTTCCATTTGTAAGTCTGCGTGGGAGATAATAGCTTTATTAACTATTGCGGCAGACCCAGCAGAGCCTCCCTGCCCATGGTTCGACATACCCCAAAAAACAAATACAAGGATAATTGCTGAAAATAACACCACGGCCGTTAATTTTTTAACTCTCGAACGAGCATTTAAAGACTCAATCATAAGTGTTTCCTTTCTAAACAAGCTATTATGAATCCTTCAACTGTCTTTATTCAAGTAGAATTCTAAAGAATATCACTTGTGGCACTGTAGAGCATAAACTCATTAAAACTAAAATGGACTCTGGATTTGATAAATAATTATTGCTAGCATTCAATTACGGGGGAATTCTTGAACTTTTTTAACTTTAATTTAAAAAGAATTATATTATGCATTTGTCTACTCGCACTTCCCCTTCTTTCACTCAATGTGCAAAAAGAACCTGGTGAAAACCAGTGGCTGGCTAAGCCTTTTAGCTTTGCGGCAAGTTTTGTGCAAAGCATATACTACGAGTTTGCAAGTGGGGTGCGCAATACAACCACTCTCTATTTAGATCTTATTAATATAAAAAAAGAAAATGCGATTCTTGATAGCGAAAACACTGAGCTTAAAACTCAACTCAACTCCTTAAGTGAATTACAACTTGAGAATGAGCGCCTCAATGAACTCCTTAATTTTAAACAAAAAACTAAAATGCAACTCCTTGCTGCCAAAATTATTTCTAGAGATCTTTTGTCAGATCATGCCACTGTGCAAATAAATCGTGGGACAAATGATGGCCTAAAGCCAGGGCAAGCCGTTATCACAACAGAAGGTGCTGTAGGGTATATTTTTAGACCTGAACCTTTAACTGCTCAAGTCCTACTCGTTACTGATCGCTATGCCGTTGTTGATGGAATTGTACAAAGAACAAGAGCTCGTGGAATTGTTGAAGGCTACTCACCCACTACTTGTCAATTAAGATATGTTGAAAAATCAGAAGACATCACTGTTGGTGATCTTGTTGTTACAAGTGGTTTAGACAATATCTTCCCTAAAGGATTTCCAGTAGCAAAAGTTGAGTTTATAGAACATAAACCACACAGTGTTACCTTGCGTGTTGATTTAAAACCTGTTGTAGACTCTCGTAAACTTGAAGAAGTTTTTGTTATTTTAAACTCGGCAAATGAGAATTTTGATGAAACCATCTCTATGCTTGAAGAGCCTAGCAAATGAAAACAAGCTTCTATCCATATCTAAATGCACTGGCCCACCTTGCACTTGTTATGCTTTTAGCTGGCATGCAAACAACTCTCTGGTATCAAGTATTTACTCTTTCTCATCCACCAATACTTTGGCTTATATGGCTTGTGTTTATCGCTCTATATAGGAAGCCCTTTGAAGCTCTAACTATACTTTATGTTGGAGGGGTTGTCCTATCTACTTACACCATTAAACCTCTTGGATTATTATGGTTACATATTCTTTTTCTATATGTTTTTATCTATCTTTTAAAACAAAGAATCTTTTTGCATGGCTCAAAATACTTTCTGATTGTCGTATGTGTTGTTAGTGTCTTTTATAATATTTCAGATGTAGCTATTTCGTGGTTCATTGAAAAGCAGCCTATATTAAGTGTTGATCTTTTAGGACGATGTTTTCAAATTATTGTTACTCCGCTCTTTGCCGTTCCTTTATTTAAAATCATGTTATGGTTAGACCGTCTCACTGCTCATGAGTTTGGTAGTGATCCAGGGGAGGCTAGCCTGTGAATGGATACTTTGTTCATAATCCTGAAGAAGCCAAAGAGTATCAAAGTCGCTATAAAATACTCTATCTGACCATCTCTATTACTTTCATTATATTTGCAACAAGACTTTGGTTTTTACAGCTAATACAGGGACATGAATTAAGAGAGTTTTCCGAAAAAAACCGTATTAAGGAAACTAAGATTATAGCACCTCGTGGCCTTATGCTTGACCGAGAAGGCCGCGTGCTTGTTGAGAATCAAGCTGGCTATGAAGTTATTCTATATCCTCAATATGCCGAACATCTAGAAGAGACAGCTCATGCCGTGGGCAAAGTTTTATCTATTGATTCTAAAAAAATTATGCAAAAAGTGGCCAGAAGTAAGCGTCAAAACGGCCCCTTTTTTCAGGTTAAGATTAAAGAGAACCTTACCAGAGAAGAAGTTTTTAGATTAAAACGTATGCGCTTAGATCACCCAGGACTCGACATTATTGAATCTGTGGTTAGAAGTTATCCTCTTAAAGAGGATGGTGCGCAATTGTTCGGATACGTTGGTGAGATTTCAAAGCGTCAAATCCCTAACCTAAATGAGCAATACAAAGGAAAAATGAGTTTTCAACAAGGCGATATTATCGGAAAAAATGGCCTTGAAGAAACTCTTGAACTCGACATTCGCGGCAAAGATGGCATTGCCTTTGTTCAGGTGGATGCTCATGGACGCGAAGCCACCGCTCAGACTCCAAATATTTTTGGTGAACAAATTCAAGACCAAGAAGCTAAACCTGGCAACAATGTTATTCTCACTATTGATAAAGATATCCAAGAAGCTGCCTATAAATCTATGACAGATAACAGTCGTATAGGTGGTTTAATTGCCATGAAATCAAATGGAGAAGTTTTAGCTTGGGTAAGCGCTCCTTCTTTTGATCCAAATGAGTTTGCGACGGGAATCTCTCCGCAAGTTTGGTCTAAAGTAATCAATGATCCCTTTAAACCATTGCGTAATAAAGTTATTCAAGACCACACTTCGCCTGGATCCACATTTAAACCTTTTGTAGCTCTCTCGGCACTACAAGAAAAAATTATTGGAGCAAACACTATCGTATACGCACCAGGCGTTTTAAAGTTTGGCAGACGTCCTTATCATGATCACTTAAGAGGTGGCTTTGGCAACATCTCTGTGTTTGAAGCTATTGAAAGATCTAGCAATGTTTTCTTTTACAAAATGGGAATTGCATTAGGAATTGATAATATTGCCAAATACACCAAACTTCTTGGTATTGGAGAGCGCACCGGCATAGAACTTAAGCGTGAAGTTCCTGGCCTTATGCCAACAAGCGAGTGGAAAAAAACAGCTTATGGAGAAGAGTGGCAGCCTGGCGAAAATTTAAGTAATGCCATTGGTCAGGGCTTTGTTTTAACCTCACCGATTCAAATGGTTGTTGCATACAATGCAATTGGACTAGAAGGTCTTGTCTACAGACCCTTTCTAGTAAAAAAGGTTGTTGATCCTGATGGCAAAGTTCTTAAAGAAAATGAGCCCATACTTGTCAGAGACATATCACAACCTCAAAAAAATGGTGTTTTTATTAGCAAAGCTAATTTTAAAATTGTTAAAGAGGCCATGCGCAGAGTTGCCAATGGTGAGCGAGGAACTGCGAAGTGGTGGAAAATTCCTGGTGTTGAGATGGCAGGGAAAACTGGCACAAGCCAAGTTATGTCATTCAGTGCCGAGCAAATTTTTAGCAAATGTGAGCAAAACCCACTTCATATTAGACATCATGGTTGGTATGTTGCTTGGGCGCCAGCAGACAAACCAGAAATTACCGTAGCTATGCTTGCAGAACATGCCTGTCACGGAAGTACAGGAGCAGCACCAATTGTTCGTGATGTGATAAAGGCTTACTTTGAAAAAAACTATCCAGAGATTATTGCCGAGGCAATGAAGAAAAAAAACCACGCTCAGGCACCAGTCTCAGCCCCTATAATTATTGAAGGAGAATAATGGATTTATCCATGCGTGTTGAAGAAAGAACTTTTTTAAACAAAATTGATCTCAATTTTGTTCTCGTTATTTTGGCTCTTAATGTAATTGGGCTTATTAATCTCTATAGCGCAACACACAATGTTAGTACCGACAGCGTTAATAACTTATTTATTCAACAGCTTGTGTGGCTCACTGTTGGTTGGGCGCTCTTTTTTGTTATGACTTTTATAGATTACTCGTTTATCGGCAGAGCTGCCCTAATTTTTTACTTTCTTAATGTTGGAGCTCTTGCTTATACAACGTTCTTTGGAACAATATCTTATGGCGCACAGAGATGGATTGACCTAGGATTTTTTCGTTACCAACCTTCTGAAACTATGAAGCTCTGCTTGATCTTAGTACTCACTCGCTTTTTAAGCCAGAGATCTGTAGAGGGCCCAGGCATGGGGATTCGAGAACTCATTTTGCCTATTATTTTAGTGCTTATTCCAATGGCTTTTATTGTAGAACAGCCAGACTTAGGAACCGCAATGATGGTGTTTTTTATTGGTGGATCTATCTTATTTTTTGTTAAGATTAAAAAGAGGATTTTATTTACACTTTTTGCTGCTTTTGCAATCGCGGCCCCTTTAGGCTGGAGTTTTGGCTTAAGAGAATATCAAAAAAATCGAGTTCTCACCTTTTTGTCACCCTCAGCTGATCCTAGAGGAACTGGCTATAACAGCATCCAATCTAAGATTGCTGTAGGCTCAGGCAAGATACTTGGCAAAGGCTTTCGTAAAGGGACTCAGTCACAGCTTGAGTTTTTGCCTGAGAGACACACTGATTTTATTTTTAGCGTCTTAAGTGAAGAACATGGTTTTGTGGGTAGTTTAACCACTATAGGATTATTTGCCGTACTCTTTATTGTTGGAATTCGTGTCGCCTCAAACGCCAGAGATAAATTTGGTGCTCTTCTAACTGTTGGTGTTCTTTGCTATGTGTTCTGGCACATGTTTGTAAATATTGGTATGGTCATTGGCCTTTTGCCGATTGTGGGAGTCCCTCTTCCACTTCTCTCATATGGTGGATCGAGTATGCTCACCACAATGGCAGGGCTTGGCCTTGTTTCCAGTGTAGCTTATCGTAGGTACCTATTCTAAATATGCTTTTGAATTACAGAAAGAATATTTTCCTTAGGATGATTTCCTACAATTTGGTCTACTTCTTGGCCCGATTTAAATAAAATCAAAGTAGGAATTCCACGAACTCCGTATTTAGCAGG
>CAYMKD010000038.1:0-12857 GCA_964390435.1 uncultured Pseudobdellovibrionaceae bacterium
ACGCTCGATAGAATGTCAGAAGGTCCGTGGTAGTAGCGTAAAAACCGCCCGCCGGGGTTGGATTTTCTTGAAAACCTTCGTTGTTTTCCAACTCGCCTCGCATGGTATAAAGGTATCCGATTGCCCGCTGAGGCACATTATATTTATCTTCCAGATAAGTATTTTTCAACCCTAATGGCTTGACGATTCGTTCCCGAACGTTCTGATAATAAGGCTTACCGCTCGCTTTTTCAATAATCCCGCCCAACAAAACATAGCCCGCATTGCTATAAGCTTGCGCTGTACCTGGCTCAAACATGAGCGGTAATTTCTGAATTATTTGAATGATATTAGCCAGGGTCTTTTCACTAATTGGCAGTTCGAAATACTCAGGAGTGTGATAATCGCTGTAGCCCGAAGTATGATTGAGTAGCTGTTCAAGGGTCACTTTTTTAGCCGCTTCCGGTCTAAACCCGTCGAGGTACTTGCCCAGCGGATCGCTGAGTTTTAGCTTCCCTTCATTGACCATTTGCAGCACGATTACTTTCGTAAAAGATTTGTTCATAGAGCCAATGTCAAAACGAGTATTGATGGTATTGGGCGTTTTCGTTTCACGATTTGCTAATCCGAAAGCCTTGTGATAAAAGGGTTTTCCGTCCTGCGCGATCAGCACAACGCCGGAGAAAATATCCAGGTCGGTATAAGCCTTGACCAGCGCGTCGGTCTCCTTCGCGACCCTTTCCTTGTCGGCTTTGGTAAGGTTTTGCTTAGCTGTTTTTGGTTGTGCCGAACAAATTTGGGTAAGTGCCAGAAATAAGATTAAATAAATAAACTTCATAGTCGGATAATTTTTAATAATTAAGAACAATACTAGAGGGATTAAGCTTTTGCATATACTGATCCACGGGGCTTGAGTCTTTAAGATAGCTCTCCCAACCTAGGCGAGTGGCAGCGACAAATTTTTTAACTTCATCTTTGCGCTCTTTATAGACTTTACGACTCGTAATTAAAACAGTGGTGTAGGGATTGTAGCCTTCATCAGCTACTAAAAAAGTTTGAACCTTGATATTCTTTTTTGAAGCAGTCAGGGGCTCTGAAGTAGCAAAACATTGTTGTGAGAACTTTTTATTAGACAAGAAGTTGCTAATCCCTCCCATATAAGGAACGAGATTCACTTTAGCAGGCGAGAATTTTTTTTGTAAGTAAGCTGCATAGGGAAGACCCAGCTGCATTGCAAGCATGCCATCGGATTGAAAAATATCTTGCATGGACTTAAATTCTCGATCAGCTCTGGTCATAATGGCTTGAGGGTTTGTTTGATAAGTTGCAAAAAGGGCGACGATGTCAGCCCCCCGGTCTTTAGCAATAATGGCCTCATCTGCACTGACAATTCCGTAATCAACTTTGCCTGAAGCAACCACTTGAACCGTGGGTGTACCAGCGCCTCCTGGAATAATCACCACATTGAGATCTTGCTGCTTATAAAGACCTTGAATGTCTGCGGCATAGAAGCCGCCAAATTGAGGTTCGGGCTTCCAATTAAGAGCTAATTTAATTTGAGCTATGCTAGGAGCCGAGATTAAAAGCAAAGCAGATAATACATAACCAAAACGCATCTTTAGTCTCCTTAGTGAAAGTTAAGACTAGGCTAAGATTATCTTCGCTGTCATGCCGCGTAGTGAGGGCTGATATGTAAGGATTTTTATACTTGTTTTTCTGAGGCATGCCAGTTTTTTAAGCTCACTCTGGCAAGAACATTAAATAGAGATACAAAGATAAATCCGATGCACGAAGTGACCAGCACGGCAGCAAAAACTTTATCGAGTCTTTGTTGAGTGCGGGCTGAGTCGATAATACTACCAAGCCCACCACCGCCGATGAACTCACCAACAATCGTGCCGATGACGGCAAGTCCTGAAGCAATTTTTAAACCATTAAAAATTTGTGGCAAAGCAAAGGGGATTTTTAATTTAAAGAGAAGATCTAGCGGGCGATGGGAGTAGAGTTTAAATAAATCAATTAAAGCTGGATCTGTAGATTGCAAACCTAGAAGGGAGCTTGCGATGACTGGAAATACAGAGCAAATAAAAGCAGAAGCAATGGCCGTAGGTTGACCAAAACCAAACCAAATCACTAAAACGGGAGCTAAGGCAATTACCGGTACGGTTTGAAAGAACACCGCATAGGGATAAAAAGCTTTTTTAGCTAAGGCAGAAGTCGATAAAAGAAGAGAAATAAAAGTGCCAACAACAAAACTTAAAATCAAACCTAAAAGGGCTGAGGTCAAAGTGGTGTAGAGAGCTTCTAAAAACTCCTGCGAGTCGATGTAGAGGTTTTGAAAAACCTCACTCGGGGCTGGTAGAATATAATTAGGAATAATTTGAGACTGAATTAAAAGCTCAGCAAGGGCAGTAAAAAATAAAAGTGGCATAAGGGGCGGCAGAAGTTTTTTTATTTGTGACATTTACGCCTCTCCTGCGTGAGGTTCGAAGGCTTTATAAATTGAGCTGACATGATGAATGTATTTATCTTGAGTGCGAGTGCGAAAATCGCGGCCTTTGCCTAAATCAATTTTAATTTCTTTAGCGATTTGACAGGGTTTGGAAGTAAGCATAAAGGCTCGCTCAGATAAAAACGTAGCTTCATTGACAGAGTGAGTGACAAAAATAACAGTTAAAGCTGTGGTCTCCCAGAGTTTGCGTAAATCTTGTTGCAAGTTGTGACGTGTGTTTTCATCAAGGGCCGCAAAGGGCTCATCGAGTAAAAGCAAAGTAGGATCTGTAACTAGAGCTCTAGCAAGAGAGACACGCATCTTCATGCCACCAGAGAGTTGATTGGGGAATTTATGCAAGGCCTCTTTAAGCCCCAGTTGAATTAGAAGTTTTTCGGCTTTTATTAGACTCTCTTTGTTTTGCATGCGCAAAAGTTCTAAAGGAAGACAAACATTCTCTAAAACATTTCTCCAGGGAAGTAGGTTGGCCTCTTGAAAAACAAAACCACAGGGGTTTTTAACACCAAAAGAGTTAATTTGAATTTGTCCTGCTGTGGGCTTTTCAAAGCCAGCTATAAGTCTTAAGAGAGTGCTCTTGCCGCAGCCGGAAGGGCCAAGCAAAGTGACAAAGTCACCTGACTCAATTTCAAGATTAAAAGGAGCTTTTATAATTTCAGTTGAGCCAAAGTTTTTTTTGATATTTTGAAGTTTAACTTCGGCTGCTGTCTTCAAGTGGGCGATATCCTTTTAAATTACAAAATCTTCTTAGGTAATAGTAAATAAATAATTTAAAGAGGAATCAAGCTTATTAAGAAGCGACTTGTTAATAAAAGATGTTTCAAAGTGACATGTTAAAGTTAAGATTTAAGTCTTTGCGGTAAAGAAACCTTAGACAATCTAAACTAAACAAAGGTCGTGCCGATACAAACGAGAGTTATTGATGTTGAACGTTTGGAGGCAGTTGTGGCTTTGCGAATTATTTTGTTCTTTTCTTTGTTTATTCCTTCACTAGGACAGGCTGAAATTATTTTAGGCTATAGCATTCCAGCTTATGAAGCCTGTCTTACCTACATAGAGGGCTATTGTAGCTCGCTGAGTAATGAGTCTGGCACTTACAGTAACTATAGCAGACAGATTTTTACTTCTACTGAGCCAGGGGGCAATAACACAGTCACTTATTTTTATAAGGATATTGTGACTTGCCAATTTGTAAGCACCGTTACTGGTGAAACAGTTCTTTCTGGAGAAAAAGCAGGGTGCTCAAAAAGTTATGTAATGTCTCTTTCTGATATTCCAAATCAAAATGATCGACGAAGCCCACAACCAGTAAATAAGTGCGGCTCTATTATCGATGTAGATAACTTAGCTTTAGGCGAAGCCGTACCTCTAATTGGTTCTGGGGATCAACTTGTTTACTCAACCAATCGTGTGCGTGGCCGCAGCTTTGATTATGTTGTTAGAATTCCAGTGCTTAAATATCCGGATCAGGTTCAATCAGGCGTAAAAATTCGCTTGCGTGTTGCAGGTAAAGAATTTTTTAAAACCTACACGGCTGGTGAGATTGTCCCTAATCTTACATGGGATTATTTATGGGATGGTAAAGACAATCTAGGTCAAGAAGTCATGGGAGCTACAATGGCAGAAGTGACTTACCTAGATGTGGGGGCTCCCTCTAATAAAGAAACTATTGCTTCTTATACATTTCCATTAGGAGGTTGGCACTCACGCAGTATGGGACTTGGCGGATTTATGCTCTCCTCTCACCATTTTTATGATCCTATTAAGCATTGGATTTATATGGGAGATGGCTCGATCCATACAGCAACTGCGCAATTAAAATATATGGATGACAATGATAAGCTTCGTGAGCCCATTCCGGGAGGCTCTGAGGTTTATAATGTGTTAGTGGTTTCTTCGCAAGATGCTTCACTGGCTTATTTGTTTGATCCACAAACGGGTCATCATTTAAAAACCATGTCAGCACGTTCTGGGAAAGTACTTAAATCCTTTTCTTATAATACTCAAGGTGAGCTTTCGCTTATAGAAGATGCTTTTGGTAATCAGACGACAATAAATCGTCCGTCAAATTCGGTTGTGCAAATTCAAGCGCCTCATAATCAAGTGACGACTCTAACTTTAAATGCGTATGGTTGGGCTGAGCAGATTGAATCTCCAGGGTTAAAAAAATATTTAATTACCTATAAAGATGAACAAGGTTTAATGGCCAGTTTTAAAAAGCCAGGAGGAGCTGTTTCTACTTTTACTTATGACTCAAGTGGTTTGTTAGTAAAAGATCAAAGCACGGCAGGATCTTTTTGGGATTTAGTTTATAGCATAAATCAAACAACTCAGAAAAAAAGTATCATGATGACTTCGGCTGAGGGGCGGACTTACTCATATACTGTAGATCCGCAAGTTACTGTGGACAGCTCGATTCGCACAGAGGTTTCGCCAGGGGGAGCCACCAGAGTGGTTAATTACTCTCCAGTTGGTCAAACTAAATCCACTGAAGCTCATGGACTTGTTTCACAAGTTTATCATTCGCCAGATGCTCGTTTTAATTCGATGGCAAGTTTTGATGCTAATAGTTTTATCTATTCACCCTACAGTCCTAATAATCGCACTATAACCACCACAAAAACTAGCAACTACAGTAACAATGATTTTTTACGACTCAGTTCTGAGTCCATCGTAGCAAAAGATAATCTTCAGCATACTTGGACTACAAACTATGATGGCACAACTGGAAAGTACAGTGTGATCAGTCCTGAGGGACGAAGCTCCTCTCAAACCTTGAATGAGTTAGATCAACCAATAAGTTATCAAGTAGGCTCTTATTTACCGACCCATTTTACTTACGATAGTTTAGGTCGTTTAAGTTTGGTTGATCAAGGTGGTCGAACTGCGAGTTTTGTATATAACTCGCAAGGTTTTGTGTCTGAAGTTAAAAACTCTCTTAACCAAATTGTACAGTATGAATACTCTTTAGATGGCCAAGTACTTAAACAAATTCTTCCGGATGGAAAGCAAGTTAATTATAGATATGATGCCGGGGGAAATTTAAAATCTATTAAACCCCCTGGCAGACCAAAACATAATTTTATCTATAACTTATTTGATCTAGTAAGCTCATACTTTCCGCCGGATATTGTGGAGGATTCAGGAGCAACTCACTATAGCTATAATTTAGATCGACAAATTACATCCATCACTAAACCAGGTGGCGCCCAAGTACAGTTTGGCTATGAACCAGTGAGTGGGCTTCTGCACAACATTACAACACCTGAGGGAATTTACACACGTGCTTATAATTCAGCCAATCAAATGATTAGTCTTAATTCACCACAAAATATTGGTCTTAGTTGGCAGTACGATACTTTTATGCTTAAAAACCAAACCCTCACAACTCCGTGGACAACAGCTCAATTAAACTATGTCTATGATCGCTTTTTACCCAAAGAGGAAACTCTGAATTCTGCAGATACTTCTCACACAATTACTTTTGCTTATGATCGTGATGACCTCCTCACTCGCGCAGGTGATTTAAATCTCACCAGAGATCCTCTCAGTGGAGTCGTAACCAACACTCAATTAAATAATGTGCAAGAGCAATTTACTTACAATACTTTTGGTGAAGTGGCTTCTTACGAAGTTACTTACTCAAACGCTCCCATTTTTAAAGAGATTTACACAAGGGACTCTTTAGGACGAATCATACAAAAAGATCTCACCATCGATGGCACAACAACACATTATCAATATGTCTATGATAGTAACTCTAGACTTAAACAAGTATGGACTAACGATACTCTTACTCGTACATATACATATGATGCCAACTCGAATCGTATTAAAGTCGAAGAAGGCACAAGAAGAATCAAAGCCACTTACGATACTCAAGATCGCATGCTTTCCTATGGTGCTAGACTCTACACCTACACCGCTCAAGGCGATCGTCTGCTCAGGTACAACGAGAACAATGAAAACCAAGTTCAATACTCCTATGACTCTATGGGAGCTCTCACCAAAGCCATTCGCACCACGAAGGCACAAACTGGCTTACCTGTCACTGACACCTTTGATTACGCTCAAGATGGCTTAGGAAGACGTATTGAAAGAAAAAAGAACGGCAGCGTGCAAGAAAGATATGTCTATGATTCCGCAGGTAGACTCATCGCTGAATTAAAAAATAACAACTCACAGATTTTAACCAGATATGTCTACGCCACCAAAGCCCATGTTCCTGATTATATGATCAAGAAAAACGTGAATTATAAACTCATTCATGATCAACTAGGATCTATCAGGTTAATAATTAACTCGAACACCGGAGAGATTGTTTCACGTATGGATTATGATGAGTTTGGACAGATTGAATTTTCGATTAGTCCTAATTTTCAACCATTAGGTTTTGCTGGTGGAATCAGAGACAATGCCACAGGTCTTGTGAGATTTGGAGCGAGAGATTATGATCCAAAAGTAGGTAGATGGACGAGCAAGGATCCGATCTTATTTGCTGGTGGTGATGTGAATTTATATGGGTATGTGTTGCAAGATCCGGTGAATTTTGTGGATCCGAGTGGGAGATTAGCGTTTTTAGTATCTGGAGCTATTGGAGCAGGTTTTGGATTAACAGCTGGTGCAATTACTGCTTATTACAATGGAGCAAGTATTGGACAAGGAGCTTTAATTGGTGCGGCAACAGGATTTGCAATAGGCTCAGGCGCAGGCCTGCTTGCAGAAGGAGCCGCATTAGCAGGTGTAGGCTTTGGTGGACAAACTTTTAGTGGTGCAGTAGGTGGTGCAATAGGTGGATTTACAGGTAGTTTATTATCTCAAACTATTGTTACAGGCAGTCCAAGTTTATCAGATGCAGGAGCAGCTGCAATAGGTGGGGCTGCAGGAGGAGCTTGTGGTCCAGTGTTAGGAGGAGGGGCCGCAGCTGAATTTACAACAGGAGTTGTATTATTTCCTACAAACCTTATTTCTGGAGCACAACATTAAGATGAAGATAAGGTATTCACCAGCTGCATTTGTTTACTTGTTGTATATTGTCTGTTTCTTCTGTTTTTTTATTGGAGTATTTTTTATTAGAATAGATATTTTGAATATTGGAACTGCTAGAGAACAGGATGCATTATTGGGTGGAGCATTGTCCTGTACTTTAAGTGGAGTCTTATTTTGGTTATCATACAAAAACAGCATCTTTGTTGAAGTTTATGATAAAAAACTTCTTGTTGAAAATCGCTTTATGTTCATACGCAAGACGAATAATATAAAGTATTTTGAAATAAAAGAGCTTACATGCAATCTAGTAACTGGTGTTATAAAAATAGAACTTCAAAATAAAAATATTATATATATACAACCTAGCATTATAAGGGAAGAGGGAGAGATAACTGATAATAAGGATCATCCCGACATACCGGGCGGGGGACGGGTTCGCGAAATGTTTAATCTAAAAATGGAAATCCAAAGACGGATGTCAAGCAGACTAGTGTAGTTAAAATATAAAAAATTTAATTAGAACTAATGTTTATTAAACATCTGAAAAGTTTGAAATACAAAATGACTACTACTAGCAACATAAAATTGACAAACGAACAGCTTCTTCAATTTTCAAAAAATCACTTGTGTTATGAAATTAATACTTTATATGCCGCAATTTCTCTTTTTGTTGGCTACAGAGAGAATAGAGAAGATGGATTTAGCTTATCTGTTAAAAATCTTTTTATGGAAGGGGTTATTTTGCATTCAAGGTGCATATATGAATTTCTTTATTCTGAGCATCCCAGAAAAGATGATGCCCTAGCAGAACACTTCTTTGACTCTAAAGCAACTTGGAAAGGTATTCGACCTTCCAC
Source organism: uncultured Pseudobdellovibrionaceae bacterium (assembly GCA_964390435.1). GTDB lineage: Bacteria > Bdellovibrionota > Bdellovibrionia > Bdellovibrionales > Bdellovibrionaceae > CAYMKD01. Next base: position 8,335 of record CAYMKD010000038.1, read on the forward strand.
CTCTAAGCAATTGAGTAAATTGAAATTCAAAACCGGCAAAAAGATTGCCCACTTGACATATTCGCGCCTTGATTTATCTAAAGATGCAAGAAATTGGGATCTATATATAATTACACATGAATTAATGATTGTGCTCACTATTTTTGCAGAAAATGCTAGCAGTAAAAAACTAGATCCAGAGGTACTTAAAACTATAATTTTTTGGCAAGAGAGGTTGGGGCACGAAGCAGGTCAAATAAATCGATAATGTGCAAGAGTTTTATACCTACAACTCGTTTGGAGAAGTGGCAAGTTATGAGGTGAATTACTCAAATGCTCCGATCTTTAAAGAGGTTTATACCAGAGACACTTTAGGTAGAATCACCAACAAAGCAGTAATGATTGATGGTGTTACGACCAATTACGGTTATGTGTATGATAGTTCAGGTAGACTCACAGAGGCTTTGATCAATGGCATTCTCGCTCGCAAGTACACATATGATGCCAACTCGAATCGTATTAAAGTGGAAGAGAATGGTAAGCGTAAAAAAGCCACCTATGATGAACAAGATCGCATGCTCTCTTATGGGGCAAGACTTTACACCTACACAGCGCAGGGAGATCGTCTTTTGCGCTACAATGAATCCAATGTAAACCAAGTGCAGTATAGTTATGATTCTTTAGGAGCTCTGACTCAAGCGATTCGTACAACGAAGGCGCAGACGGGGACTCCGGCTACAGATACCTTTGATTATTTAAACGATGGTTTAGGCAGAAGAATCGAGAGAAAAAAGAATGGTGTGATTCAAGAACGCTATGTGTATGATGAGTATGGGAGATTAATAGCGGAGTTAAAAAACAAGAATGGTCAGATTTTAACAAGATATGTGTATGCAACTAAATCACATGTACCGGATTATATGATTAAGAAGAATGTAAAATACAAACTCATTCATGATCAGTTAGGATCAGTGCGAGTGGTGTTAAACACAAGTACAGGAGAGATTGCATCAAGAATAGATTATGATGAGTTTGGGGATATTGAGTTTTCAATAAGTCCGAATTTTCAGCCATTGGGTTATGCTGGCGGTATCCGAGACAATGCCACAGGTCTTGTGAGATTTGGAGCGAGAGATTATGATCCAAAAGTGGGAAGATGGACGAGCAAGGATCCGATTTTATTTGCTGGTGGCGATACGAATTTATATGGGTATGTGTTGGGGGATCCGGTGAAGCAGTAGCGGGCTCTGTCGCAGGTGCTGTTGTTGGCGCTGTTGTGCCGACAGCATCAGGAACAGTTGGTGCGGCAGCTGGTGGCTTCGCTCGGCTCTGTCGATGTCGGGCAAGCGATTGCTTCAGGTTTCTCTGGAGGAACTGGTGCTTTAGCGACCAGTGCATTGAGAGTTGGAAGTGTAGCAGGCCAAGCTGCAGTTTGCTCTGGTATAGATGCAGCAACAAACTCAGCAACAGCACCTTTACACACTGGCCCAATCGATTTTTGTGTAGTTGCCACAGGTAAGCCATGTGGATTTTAATTATATTGAGGTAAACTGTATGATTTTTATATTCTTAGCTTCTTTGACGTTAATCTTTTTTGCAAGTTTAGTTGGGTATAAGAAACTCCGTAGCATAATTAAAAACAAAGTCGTTGAATGGCTTTTATGGACCGGATTTTCGATGTGGACGCTAGGATTCGCAATTTGGGGAATGTCTTTCATAAACAGCACTTTCTCTGATGCTAATAAAGTATTGGCGGTAGTTCCAGTTGCTCTGGGCTCAGGATTATTTTTTCTTCTAAATAGAAAAAATAATCCTTGCGAAGGGTTTTAATAAGAACGATTCGTAGTTTTTTGATGTGCCAAAGATTATTCTCTCGCCAGCGAACCCGTGTCTGGATCGTGCCGGAAAAATTCTGAAAATCCAGGAAATGGGTTCCAGAAGTTGGAGTATTCATTCCGAGGATTAAGTATTTCTAATACTAACTTCTCTATGTTTCATTAAAGAACTAAAAGTATTTCAAATATTCTCAGCCCATCAGAAAAATCACATACACAACAAATCTCGTAGAGAATCTCCATCGCTAAATGAGGAAGGTAACAAAAAGCTGAGCTGTTTTTCTGATTACTCTCTTAAATCGGGTAATTGATTTTAACAAAAGCAACTTGTTCAGCTTATTCTTGAATGATTATTGTACTGGGCAGGTCGTTGTTCCAACGGACGGGATTCTTTGCTGCAAAGTAAAGAATCCAAAATAAAAAAATTCACTTTTTTAAAATTTGAGGGCAATAATAGAATAATTTTACTTATCTCATTTGGATTCAAATCTAAGGCAATTAATTTTAATATCAGATTTTGAAATGCCGGTGCTTAAAGTCAATGGTGTCTTCATATTAGCAACTATAACCATTGGTTCAGAATCTTTTTCGTCTTCATAAATTTGAATAGCTGAAAGATAAGGATCTTCCTTAGATGTAACAAAAAAGAAAATTTTTGAATTGTGAGTTATAATTTTAGTATAAGTGTCAGTGTCTTTAATATCTACTGTCTGCGGAAGCTCAAAATCATTATCATTATGTGATATTTGACAAGTGCCGATAACTTTAGTCTTTTCTTGTGCATGTGCCAAACTTGCTATTAATATAAATAGTCCAAACATTAGCTTTTTCATACTTTTCTCCTCAAAAAATTTAGAGTCCAGGCCATTTGATAATTACTATTTTTGAATTTCTTAGTACAAGATTTATGCCAATTTAATTTCTAGTTTTAATGTATCTATAAAGTAATTAAGTGACTCAAATTGTATTTCTGAGTTTTCAATGGCCGCTGAATGTCATTATATTTATGTATTGATTGAGTATATTGCAAAAATCTAAAGAACTTGAGATTTTCGATACTCTAATATTCCTCTAAAAGAGAAGCAGATTAATCAACATGGCTTTTTAGATTGCAAATTCTCATTCTGAGACACTTTGCCAAAATTGGCTCCTCACATGCATAAACTCTATACATTGAGCTAAAAGCTAGTGGAGCCGAGCTTGGCACGGAACTTGATATAGATATCTGTATCAAAGGAGAATTTATGAAGAAGCTTATTTTAACAATTGCAATCTTGAGTGCGCAAACAACATTTGCTGCACCTGATTTTAATAAGCTCATTGAAGAGAATAACAAGATTCAAAATGAGCTTTATCAGTCGCTACGTAAAAACCTGCATAAGGCTCAAACAGCAGCTGTAGAGACTAAAAAGCAAAGAATTAGACTCGATACTGGTGCTGAGATCATCGTATCTCCGACTAATTTAAAAGCTTATACAGAGACCTCAGAGCAACTCTCTGAAAACAATCTTGACCTATTAGATAACGAGCTTGCAATTGAGAGAAACTAATCCCATTTAAATTTTAATCTATTAGTAATCCTGTAGAGTAAAAAAAACCTACAGGATTAATTTTTTAAGTTCCTGTGTTGAGTACACATAGTCAGCATAAATCATCGTATTCATAATATTTCGATGGCCCAGAGCCACTTGCACCAACCTTAAATCCTTCGTTTTTTGATAAAGTTCGATGGCAAATGTATGCCTTAATGAGTGAAACTTTTTTTGCACAGGTCGATAGAATTCCCAGATCTGCCAAAGTCGATGATAACTAATATCAAAAATCTGGCTTTTATCTTGGCTCCATAGGGCCAGGGTTTTAAAGAGCTTTGAGGGCAGGGGGATCTCGCGATCGTTACTGCCCTTAATTCCCCTAATAAAGATGGTTTCATCATAATGATTAAGGTCTTCAAACCTTAAATTGAGAAGCTCCTGAGCCCTAGCCCCTGACTTAATGGCTAAAGAAATGAGCAGACAATCCCTCGTATTTTTATGCATATAGCCATTTAAAATTTGATGCAATTTGTCAACCTCAGGAGTGAGAAGATATTTGTTTTTATTTAATGAATATCGCGCCGCACTAGCCATGATGAACCTCCGCAATAGAAATATTGAATCAAATTAATACAATAAAATCAATAACTTAATACTAAATATTATAAGTATAAGCTTTAGTCCATATTGAAAAAATGGGTGCTAGGCTATGGGTTTTAAAAAACATGAATACTTTTAAGTGTTTAACTTGACTGCCAAGACTTGTGTGAATAAGATTTATTGTAAATCACAACTAAAAATAGTGTGAAATACAATAAAAATATGGTGAATCACAATGATTGAGTTAGATGCCGAAAGACCAAAAGACTTTGTAGGTGAGAGATCTAAGACTTCCCTGCGCTTGCGCTACGAGGCCGAAGTAGACGTCATTAAAAAGCAGACTGGAGATCTAGAAACAATCCGCCAGAAACTAGGGCTTCCAGCCCGTAAAATGTGCCAATTATTAATGGTCGATCCTTCGGCATGGACGAGATGGACTAAAAGGGCAGAAAAAGCTCCTCCTCATATTTATCGTGCTCTTCAGTGGTATATGAGTCTGCAGGATAAGATCCCAGGGCTTACTCCGCAGTATTTTTTAGGCGCAAGTCCTCACTTAGGCATTGAAACTGATAAAAAA
>CAYMKD010000039.1:0-12547 GCA_964390435.1 uncultured Pseudobdellovibrionaceae bacterium
ACCACTCATCATCAGTTCAAGAGCCTTACCAAGAGAAACTTTCTTTAAAACAAAGGCACTGATCACAGCAGGAATAATACCTAATCTAACTTCACTAAAGCAAAACTGTGTCGACTCTTCAGCTAGAACAATGTCTGATGCTGCCAGAATGCCAAGCGCTCCCCCCATAGCATGGCCGTGAACTACAGAAACGACAGGCACGCGACAATTCCAAATAGCTTCAAACATGGAAAATAAATCCTCTGCATCAGCTTGATTTTGCGGAAAATCATATTTAACCATTTCTTGCATCCACTTAAGATCAGCTCCGGCACAAAAACTCTTACCCTCACCACGTAAAACGATAGCTCGCAAATCAGAGCGATTGCTTAAATTAAAAAACTCGGTGCGCAGCTCACTAATCATTTCTGGATTAAAAGCATTGCGCACATCAGGGCGATTTAAAGTGAGTGTAAAAATATTTTTTTCTTCTTTAGTTTTTATAAAACTCATAAACTTACATCCTAAAAACGCCTTGCTGGCGCTCTTCCCAAGGTTGATTCAGGCTTGCAGAAATTCCTAAAGCCAACACTCTTCTTGTATCTACTGGGTCAATCACTCCATCGTCCCAAATTCTTGCTGAAGAGAAATAAGCAGAACTCTCGTGATTGTACTTTTCTAAAGTGGGTTTTTTAAATTCTTCTTGCTCTGCCGCCGTGAGGTTTTTACCCTTTAGTTTTAGCTGCTCAAGTTTTACAGTTAATAAAACATTGGCTGCTTGCTCACCACCCATAACTGAGATTCGCGCATTCGGCCACATCCAAAGCTGTCTTGGTTGAAAGGCTCTCCCACACATACCATAGTTTCCGGCGCCATAAGAGCCACCAATCACTACAGTGAATTTAGGAACTCTGGCATTACTCACGGCCATCACCATTTTTGCGCCATGTTTAGCGATGCCCTCATTTTCATATTTTCTACCAACCATGAAACCAGTAATATTTTGTAGAAAAATCAGCGGAATTGAACGCTGCTCACAAAGCTCAATAAAATGAGTGGCTTTAAGTGCCGATTCACTAAACAAAACTCCGTTGTTTGCAATGATTCCGACAGGGTAACCCCAAATATGAGCGAAGCCTGTCACTAGAGTTTTACCATAATTAGCTTTGAACTCGTGAAGACGACTGCCGTCCACAATACGGGCAATAATCTCGCGAACTTCAAAAGGCTGACGAGTGTCCTTTGGGATAATGCCATAAATTTCTTGGGCATCATACAAAGGTTCCACTATTTGTTGTGTTAACAGATTCACTGTTTTTTTCTTGTTCAAGCAATAAACAATAGAGCGCGCAATAGCCAGAGCCTCTTCATCATTTTCAGCAAAATGATCTGTCACACCACTCACTTCACTGTGAACTTTAGCTCCCCCTAAATCTTGAGCTGTGACCTCTTCTCCCGTAGCTGCCTTCACAAGAGGCGGCCCACCAAGAAAAATAGTGCCATTATCTTTTACAATGATATTTTCATCGCTCATGGCTGGAACATAAGCTCCACCTGCCGTGCAGCTTCCCATCACCACAGCAATTTGTGAAATTCCTCGTGCAGACATACGAGCTTGATTATAAAAAATACGACCAAAATGATCTCGATCTGGAAAAACCTCTGACTGCAGAGGTAAAAAAGCTCCCCCACTATCAACTAAGTAAATACAAGGAAGTCCATTTTCTAGGGCTATTTCTTGAGCTCGTAAATGTTTTTTTACCGTGATTGGAAAGTAGGTGCCCCCTTTAACCGTGGCATCATTGGCAACAATCACACACTCTTGACCATGAATGGAGCCAATGCCGGTCACAATACCTGCTCCGGGTGCCTCTTGCTCATACATGCCCCAAGCTGCCAGAGTTGAAAACTCTAAAAAAGCAGAACCTGGATCAACCAGGGTTTCGATACGCTCTCTTGCTGTCAGCTTTTTTCGTGCTTTATGTTTTGCGATGGCTGTTTCGCCACCACCTTTTTTTACTTCACTCAGTTTTGCACGAAGCTCTGCAACCACCTCTTGCATGGCTGCAAAGTTAGCGCGAAAAGAAGGACTTTGACGATCTATTGTAGTTTCAAGAATTTCCATAGTTTAACCAAGGTTCAGGGCTAGCATGGAAGCAAGTCCTTGTCATGAGTTCATGAACTCGATTCATAGATGGCGCAACGAGCTATTAGCTGAGCCTTAGGGGAAGTTTTAGTTCAAATATAATTTCGGCTTGGACAACAAGTTGTTTTTTTACTGAAAATATCTGCACCGTAGCTTCAGACCTTGTTGGTTGACTCCGCCTGGCAAGACCCAGAATCCGTTCACGTTCTAAATCTGTGAGTTCGTACTGAGCACTAAGAGCTCCCACCGCAGGTTTAAAAAACTGAGTCTGAATACTGTGAATTTGCAAATCATCCTCTGGTAGAAGATGACGACGCCATAACTGCTCAAAGCACTCAACTGCGAGAAGATTTAAATATCCTTCATGAATATGCTTTTGTCTTTGCCAACGCAAAGCCTCCGAAGAATCTAGTACTACTAAATTATCCTCAAGCTGCACTCGAGTTAACCCCAAACGCCTAGCCCAAGGCTCCAGCCAATCTAACGCATAGCCTAAAAATGGCTGTGTATTTTTTGGTAGTTTTGCCTGCAAATGCTCAATAACTAAACGTAGGTTATCTGGCCAGCTTGGGATCATTGACGCCTCACTTCATAATAAAGTAATAATAGTCTTACACACAGGGGTCGTCAAAATATGAAATATTTAAGTGTTGTTGTTTTAACCGCGGGTTTAATTTGGACATGGAACATCATTCATGGGCGCACTCAAATTGATGCTGATGTTCATGCTGGAATTCAAAATAAGCTGATTCAAATTATTCGCGAAACTCTACAAAGTAAAAAGCCTCAACTTCAAGATTTACAAATATTAAAAATCTGGACAGAAGCTAAAGGTAAAGATGCTGTTCATGCTATCTTTTCTTATAAGTTTAAAGATCTTGATGAAGCCGGTAGTCCTTATGAACAAACTATTGATGGTGAAGCCAAACTCAAGCGCCAAGCTGACTCCCAAAATGAAGAGCGCTGGTTGCTTGAGGAGGTTAAGGCAACCAGCAATAATATTGTGTTTAGTGATGGCATGATTATCACTCCTAATATGGAAGTTAAGGCCGAAGCTCCAGCTGCGGATGCGGAAAAAACGAGTGAGCACTAACACTCCGATAGAGCTAAATTTACCAACAAATTTTTTATCCATTGACGAAGAAGGTTACCTCCTCAGTGGAGAAGCAAGACTTAATGACCCTGATTTTGGTGCACAAATCTTAAATAACTTAAGATTTGCAGCCAATGGAGCACTGGTTAGTGAGGCCGCTGGCTCTTCTTGCATTATTGAAGCTTTTGATGAGCCTCTTGTCGCTCGCATGATTTCTAAACAACAAGACACTCTCGTTCTTGAGTTTCCCTACGGAGTTAAAAAAAAATTATTATTTGAAACTTTAACTTTGGATGAATGGGATCGATTTCATGGGCGCACAACAGAAGATATTCCTTTTGTTCTTTCGCGCCCAGCTCAAAATGAGTTTTTTAATCTGCTCAGTGAATTTGATGATGATAGCGTTACTTATAATGACAAAACCTATAAAATCCCTTCTTATTACAAAGAATTTAATGAACTTGATGGTGAAAATTTTTGGAGTGAAATTTATCGCACTGAAACTCCAAGATGGGATCTTAAACAACCAACTCCTGCCCTTGTTGATATGCTGCCAAGACTCAAACTCACCAAACAAAGAATTCTTGTTTTAGGAGGCGGTGCCGGTCACGATGCTGCTTTTATTGCCCAAGCTGGACACTCCGTAACTTTAGTTGATATTAGCTCTGAAGCAGTAACTCAAGCGCAGAGCTTGTATGGATCTATTGAAAATTTAAAAATTCTCCAAGCAGATGCTTTTAATTTACCAAAATCTTTTGCGGGAAATTTTGATATTGTTTTTGAGCATACATTTTTTTGTGCCGTAAATCCTTCACGCAGAAATGAGCTTATCAACATTTGGCGCAACTGTTTAACCGAACAGGGTCAAGTCTTAGGAATCTTTTTTGTAATGGATAAAAAAGAGCGAGCTCCCATAGGTTCAAGCGAGTGGGAACTTCGACAAAGATTTAAAAAACATTTTCATTTTTTATTTTGGGGTCGCTGGCATGAATCTATTGATAAACGCCAAGGTCTTGAGCTCTTTGTGTATATGCAGAAGAAATCTCTTTGAGCAAGTTTGAGTATTTTTCATAAAGTGTTTGGTCTTAGTTGACATGAGTAGAGAATTTACCCTATTTGATGAGTGCGATTTTCAATAGGAGTAAACCTTATGTTTAAAAATATTTGTATATTCTTCACTGTTTTAACTCTTTCTCTCGGAGCTTTAGAATTCGCCCACGCCTGTTCTGATCCTACAGTATCCATTCTCCTAAAGAGCAAGAATGCCTTTACTAAAAATAAGCTAAGGGTTTTTAATAACCATAAGATCTCAGATGTTATTGATTTAATAGAAAGGGACTATCCATCCACCACTTGTCTCTACAATAGCATTATGAATGAGTATATTAATGAAAGTCTTCGCGTACACAGTCAAAATGTCGAAAAGCAATTTGTTGATCAGTCCCGCTTTTATGATCTAATAAATATTGCAAAAGAATTGAATGTTGATATTTATCCACTTTTCTCTTTTACTCTAGCTCTTCACGACATTGGCAAACCCATTGACAAAGAAATCTACGGAAACGCTGAACATCAAACAGCTTACAATCGCCCTCTCTTTTTGTTAATTTTGTCGCATTATGGTTTTGCAGAAAATGAACTTAAGTTAGTAGATGCTCTTGTATCTCATGATGACTTTGGCTCCTATTTTCAAAAAAAACTATCTTTGGATGAACTAGAAAAAATTGTGAAAGCCAGGGCTAAAGTATCTGGGGTTAGCAACCTGCAAGCTTTTGTCCAACTTCAGTTGTTGTACTATATAAGTGATGCAACAGCACACAAATGGATTCTTGAAAACTTCTTTGTTGCTGACGAAGACGGGCTTCTTTGGCCTAAAGAGAAGCAGCTCTTAATTGATTTGCTCACCCGGTTTGGAATAAGCCCCAAAAAATAAAAAAAGGGTTGAGAGATCTTTTATAATCTCTCAACCCACAAATGAGCGTATGGTTTTGCTGTAAGCCGGATTCTGTATTTGCAGTTCATATTGCTCAAATAACTGCAAACGACGACCATTCCTCTGGGAGGATCATTGCTGAATCCCCTCAAGCGATCTGACCCGGAGACTTCGTACGGGCCGCACTTTGGTGATCTAACTCTTTACAAGCTGCCACCCACAAGTAACTTTCATCACTTATGATCTCCCTATTTGATCTTGCTCCACGCAGAGTTTGGCTGTTTTCACTCCAGCAGCTCCCTTAAAGGTTCCCGTTCCCGCCTAAAAGATCAATGCCCTGGACATTCTCTCTGTTCCACTGTTCCTCACCTTGCGGTGGAGGGGCGTTACCCCCTGCGTTGCCCTATGGAGTCCGGACTTTCCTCTGCCCATTGATAAAATCAACGCACAGCAATCATCCACAAAACCAGGCCGAGTTCTACCATGCCGCAAGAAATTGCGCAATTTTTAAGCCTGGCTTTAGTTGCCTCTTTGAAGCGAATCGCCTATTCTTATCTAGAAATAACGACATCTTTAGGAGCATCTATGCGTTTTCTATGGCTTATCAGTGTGTTTTGTATCTCTCAAATGGCCTTTGCAGGCGAGGACAGTAAATTAAATATTTTTCCTCCTCATCACCCTATAACTGAAAAAACCACTCGCCCCGCAAGCCCCACTTTAGAAGCACCGGCCTTTTTAGCGCAAATTTCAGGAAACGAAACCACTCTTAAGTGGCAGGCAACAGCAGAAACAAATTTTTATCATCTTCAAGTTGCTACAGATGCGAATTTTAAGTGGCTTATTGTAGACGAACAAATGTACAAAAATGGGACAGAGTATAAAGTCTCAGGCCTTACTCCTGGAACACAGTATTTTTGGCGCGTTGCAAGCGGCAATACGGCTAATGATAGAGGCTTTTTAACAGGCTATTTCAGCAGCTCGGCATTTGAGACCAAATAAATCTCGCATCAAATTGAGAACTTAAGTTGAAAGTTTAAGTTCTCCTACCTGCTCGGCGATAAGATCTATATGTCACGACAAATGCTATGGATTTTCTTATTAATTTTTGGCTCTCTTTTACTATTGTATCAAAACATGGTTTTCTTTTGAGATAAGGCTTGACCCCTGAAGGCTGCATTTCTAGATTGCAGCCATGAAAAAGCTTCTCTTTATTCCAATACTTACTAGCTTCATTTCTTTTAATGCCCTGGCTATGAAAGTGGGCTTAGTTCTTGATAAAGGTGGAAAAGACGACAAGTCTTTTAATGCAGCCGCATATGCGGGTGCCACAAAAGCTCAAAAAGAGTTAGGCTTTGATCTTAAGGTTGTTGAGGCTGTTGACAATAACGCCTTTGAAATCCTTCAACGCTCTTTAGCAAAAAAAAACTATGATTTGATTATTGCGGTTGGGTTTACACAAAGAGATGCTTTAAATAAAATCTCTAAGCAATTCCCCGATATACGCTTTGCAAGTGTTGATGCCGAAGTTGATGCACCTAATGTAAAATCTCTTCTCTTTGAAGAACACGAAGGGGCTTATCTCGTTGGTGCTATTGCAGCTATGATTAACAAAACAGGTACAGTTGGCTTTGTTGGCGGAATGGACATTCCGCTAATTCGTCGTTTTGAAATGGGCTACGAGGCTGGTGTTAAAAAAATAAATCCTAAAATTAAAGTTCTCTCAAATTATGTTGGTGTAACTGGAGATGCTTGGCACAATCCTGCAAAAGGTAAAGAACTTGCTTTGTCGCAAATTTCAGCTGGGGCAGATATTATTTTTGCAGCAGCTGGTGCTTCAAGCCTTGGCGTTTTTGATGCTGTGGAAGAAAAGAAAGTTTATGCCATTGGCACAGACTCCAATCAAAATTGGATTAAACCAGGACGAATTCTTACTAGTATGCTTAAACGAGTCGATGTTGCTGTTTATGAAACTTTAAAAGCTTTAAGTAAAAATCAATATAAAGCAGGTATTGAGCGCTTTGATTTAAAGACTAAAGGAATCGACTACGCCCTTGATCAATATAATGACAAACTAATAAGTGCCGATGTTCGCAAAAAAGCGGATCAATTAAAAGCAGATATCATAGCCGGCAAAATTCAAGTGCCAGATTACTATAAAGTTTCCCATAAATAACTGTGACAAGCCCATCTTTCGCCATTGAGCTTAAAAACTTGAGTAAGAGCTTTGGCCCGGTGAAAGCAAATAGCGATATTAATCTAAAAGTCTTACCTGGCACCATTCATGGCATCATTGGTGAGAATGGTGCAGGTAAAAGCACCGCGATGAAAATGCTCTATGGACTCTATCCGCCAGATAGCGGAGAGATTTTTTTAAACGGAAAAAAGCAAGTTTGGCACTCACCTAAAGAAGCCCTTACAAATGGAATTGGCATGGTTCACCAACACTTTATGTTGGCGGAACCTATTTCTGTTCTTGATAATGTAATTTTAGGAAATGAAGGTAGCAAAGCTTTTGGGGAAATTGATCGAGCCAAAGCTAAAGAGCGCCTGTTAAAACTCTGCGTAGAAAATAATCTTCATATAGATGTGGATCAACCTGTGGGCGAACTTAGTGTTGGTCAGCAGCAGCAAGTTGAAATTATAAAACTCTTATTTCATCATGGTGAAATTCTTATTCTTGATGAGCCCACTGCCGTCTTAACTCCTCAAGAAATTGAAAGTTTCTTTGAACAACTTAAAAAACTTAGAGATCAAGGAAAAACAATTCTTATTATTACCCATAAGCTTAAAGAAATTTTAAGTCTTACAGACTCCGTCACCGTATTTCGAGCTGGGCGCACCATTAGCGAAAAAAGCACATCTCAAACTAATATTTCAGAGCTTTCCGAACTTATGATTGGCTCTGAGTTGCCAAGTCTAAGATCAAGAAAGACTTTTGAAGGTAAAAATAAAAACTCTTTACTCTCTGTAAAAAACCTTTCTCATTTGCCACGCTTAAAAGATATTAGTTTGTCTCTCTTTCCAGGAGAAATTTTGGGAATTGCGGGAGTTGAAGGCAATGGCCAATCTGAATTTTTAATGAGCTGTTTGCAGCCCGAACAAGTTTTACCACGTGGAGAGATTTGTATTTTAGATAGATCCACACTTAAAGACGGGCAAGTGCTGCTAAACTCATCTCAAATACGCTCCATGCCTGTTGGAATCCTACCTGAAAATAGACAAAAGCAAGGGCTTTTGATGAAGAGTAACTTGCGGGACAATTTTTTTCTTGGACATCAGGCAAAATACTCTAAAGGTTTTTTACCTATTATTGAATTTAAAAAGCTGCATAAACACTGCTTAGAAGCCATGAAGCTTTTTGATGTCCGTCCCCAAAACCCTTTAGCTCTTGCAGAACAACTCTCAGGAGGCAATCAGCAAAAGTTTGTGGTTTCTAGAGAACTCGTAGATCAACCAGAATTGATTTTTGCAGCTCACCCCACTCGTGGCGTGGATATTGGTGCCATTCATTTTATTCACTCAGAACTTATTAAAGCCAGAGATCGTGGCGCCGGAGTTCTGCTCATTTCTTCTGAACTTGATGAACTCTTCTCGTTAGCAGATAGAATTTTAGTTTTTTACTCAGGAAAAGTTCAGGCCGAGTTTTTGCGAGCTGATTTTGATGAAAAGAAAGTGGGACTTGCCATGATGGGGGGAGTTCAGTGAAATCCATACTCAAACCCCTTGTGGTTCCACTTTTAGGTCTCACTTTAGGTTTAGGCTTTGCTCTCATATTTACTTTTTTTGCAGGAGAAAATCCTCTGCATATTTTTTGGGTACTTTGTCAGAGTGCCTTTGGCAGTCGCTATGATTTAGGTCTTACTTTGTTTTACTCAACACCATTAATATTTGCTGGCCTTGCTGTTGCTTTAGCTGCTCATGGTGGCTTATTTAATATTGGTGCTGAGGGACAACTCACCCTAGGAGCACTTGCAGGCGCAAGCTTCGGCGCTTTATTCCCTGATATTGGCTTTCCCCTCGCGCCAATTCTCGCCACAGCTGCGGCAATGCTTGCCGGTGGTCTTTGGGGCTTTATACCAGGTAGTTTGAAAGTTTTTAGAGGCAGCCATGAAGTTATTAATACTATTATGCTCAACTTTATAGCCGCAGGGATTGCAAGTTGGGTTACTATTTATTTATTACCTAATCCTAACTCGCAAAATCCTGAAACTTTACCTGTAGGCGAAGCCTATAAAGTTTATTTACACGATCCTATTAGCCATTTTTTTGTAGACACGCCCATGAGCTCAGCTTTTCTACTAGCTCTCATTACTGCAGTTGTCTTGTGGTTATGGCTTTACAAAACAAAGTCTGGCTTTGAGCTCCGGGCCGTTGGCCAAAATGAAGAGGCCGCCAGGTTTGCCGGAATCCGCGTTGGTAAATATAAAATTCTCTCTATAACTTTAGGCGGAGCTCTTGCTGGACTTGTAGCAACTAGTGAAGTGTTGGGTTCTGCAGGACAGTTTAAGCTTGGTTTTTCGCCTGGCTATGGATTTTTAGCCATTGCGGTGTCACTCCTTGCGCGCAACTCTCCACTGGGCATTATTTTTACTGGGCTTCTTTTTGGCGCTCTTCAAAAAGGAGCCTCTAGTTTAGATCTTGAAACTGATCATATCACTCGCGACTTCTCTTCTATTATTCAAGCCCTTATTATCTTGTGGGTTTCTGCTCATGGCCTTTATGCCTATTTACAAAAACAATTTAAAACGAGGATAAGTTAATGGATTGGCTAACGCTTTGGCTTATTCCCTTATTTATTTCTACTTTACGTGTTTCTACCCCACTCATACTTGCTAGTATGGGAGGACTTGTTAGTGAAAGGTCCGGAGTTATAAATATCGCTCTAGAAGGCCTCATGCTTGTTGGAGCTTTTAGCGCTGCCGTGGTTGCTTATTATGCAAACTCGCCAAACCTTGGACTTCTTGCCGCCATGGGGGCTGGTATAGCTCTCGCTGCAGTCTATGCTTTATTTGTAATTGAATTTAAAAGTGATCAGATTGTTGCTGGCACGGCCATAAATATATTAGCTCTTGGAATACCACCTTTTTTTGGGAAGCTACTATTTGATGCCACTGGCTCTACCCCTGGCCTATCTTTAGAAAATCGTTTTGTTTGGGAGCCCATGCTGATCGCTTTTATTGTGGTGATCGCTGTTCACCTTTGGTTAAAGCACACACCTTCTGGTTTATGGGTTCGCTTTGCAGGCGAGCACCCTGAGGCTCTTGCCTCAAGTGGCAAGAGTGTACGGCTCATCCGTTGGCTTAGTGTTTTAATGAGTGGCCTTCTCGCCGGCCTTGCAGGCTCTAGCTTATCTTTGTTTTTGGCCTCTTCTTACTCTCGAGAAATGACAGGGGGCCGAGGATTTATGGCTCTGGCTGCTTTAATTTTTGGCAGATGGCAGCCTCTACCAACTCTCTGTGCTTGTTTATTTTTTGGTTTAACAGATGCTCTGCAGATTCGCCTACAGGGTGCTGAAATTGCTGGTGCAAAAATCCCCGTTCAATTTATTCAAATTTTGCCTTACGTAGTTACTATCTTGGTCCTTGCAGGTTTTGTTGCAAAAACAAAACCCCCAAAGGCACTTGGCCAACAGCTTGCTGAATAGACAATATTATAAAGACTTCAAGACCCTTGATTTTTATTAGTGCGCAGCGTAAAACAATTGGAATTACTTCATTTTAAGGATTTTCCAATGCCCATTAAAAGCCTATTTTTTGTCTTTTTATTAAGCTCTTCACTAGCAACTGCTAGTGTAGCCAGTATTGCTGATTATCTAGCCTCTTTAATTAGATCTACAAAGTCGGCAGAACTTCATAGTTTTGTTGATGTGACCACACAGAGATTCATTAATGATACTTCTACTTTATTAAATGCCGAAGAAAAGCAATTTATTAAGGCCATTTTATATGAGCCCCAAAATAGCAGGGTTGTTTTACTCGACACTGCAGATTTCTTTTATCATCATGCTCAACCCAAAACCTATCTTATGGTTGGAAAAAAAATTGACCCCTCAGAAAAAGCAAAGCTTAAGCAGCTTATCCGCAGTAACGATGGCAATCCTGATTATAAGCTTTTAGCCCATGATCTTATTGAAAAAACCACTACTGAGTTAGACGAAGATATTTTAGATCTTGTTGAAGAGATGACTTATAGATATCCAGGTCAAATCACAAATGATGTTATTAAACCCAGCCTTAAACGTGATGCCTACGATATGCTCATAACAAATAATAATGATATTTTGTTTATGCGTATTTATGAATTGGATTTACATGCTGTAGATCTAAGCTTTGCTAATGACTTAGTTTCGGCTCTACGCTCACTCTAGCTGCAGCCTTATGCATGATTCGCCGCATTCGGCGCCGTGGCATTGCGCGAAATAGGCCATTTCTTGATTGTCACTCTCCATCTGACATGGGACAAACCGCCTATGCGGCCGGGTCCCATGCGATGACGGCTTCAATGAACCCCGCCAGGTCCGGAAGGAAGCAACGGTAATTGAAACTTCATGTGCCGTGGGGTGCCTGGCCATCATTTTTATATTGTGAGGCTTGAATGTCCTACCAGGTCATTGCTCGTAAATGGCGACCTAAATCTTTTCAAGATCTTGTGGGTCAAAACCACGTTAGCCTTACTTTACATAACGCCCTAAAATCCGGGCGCCTTCATCATGCTCTTTTATTTACCGGCCCAAGAGGAACAGGGAAAACTTCTTCAGCCAGAATTTTAGCTAAAAGCCTACTTTGTCCGAATGCCAAAGACTTTGTGCCTTGCCAAGAATGTCGTATTTGCCAAGATGTGGCCAGTGGTGAAGGTCTTGATTACCGTGAGCTTGATGGCGCCAGCAACAACAGCGTTGATGATGTTCGTGATCTCACGCAAAGTGTGCACTTTGCTCCCACATCTGGAAAATATAAAGTCTATGTTATCGATGAAGTTCATATGCTCTCAACAAGTGCTTTTAATGCTCTTTTAAAAACTTTAGAAGAGCCCCCAGCACATGTGATTTTTATTTTAGCAACTACAGAAGTACAAAAAATTCCACAAACCATTTTATCTCGTTGTCAGCGATTTGATTTTCGCCGCATTAGCACACGTGAAATTAGTGAGCACTTGAAGCTGATCTGTGAAAAAGAACAAGTTAAAGCTGATAGTGAGTCTTTGTGGATGATTGCTCGTCAGGGCGATGGCTCTATGCGCGACAGTCAAAGTCTCCTTGATCAAGTGATCACTTTTACTGACAGTAATTTAAACTTAGAGAGAGTGATTGAGGTTCTTGGTTTAACAGATCGAAGTTTACTAAGACAGTCTCTAGAGGCTCTTTGCCAAGAATCTCAAAGCTTGATGCTCGATGTAG
>CAYMKD010000040.1:0-11837 GCA_964390435.1 uncultured Pseudobdellovibrionaceae bacterium
CTCAATTGTATAGTTTAATAGCTTTACTCTCATAGGGATAATTAAGTGGGCAGCTTTTTTTACTTCACCGGAAATAAGTACGTTGTTTTAAGAGAGTTTGGTCCTGTGAATTCATAAATCTCAATCATAGGTCCACTAATCTCGTGTCTCTCATCTGTAATATAGCGAGCTAACTTTGAGTATACTTTCCACGGTCCTATTGCTGGCGAGCCTTCAAATCGTGCGACTCCATACAAGTGCACTTCACGAACCTCGCTCTGATAGCCATCTGGCAAAACTTGAGGAATCTTATCAACTAAACATCCACCATGAGATCTTAATCTCTCTTGCTCAACTTGTTGTGGATCATCCATGTACTCCCCAAAGCTTTTCTCACAGTTTAAACCTTGAGATTTAGCCCACTTTTCAACTTCCTCAATCACGGGCACAATTTTATGGTAAGCCCCAAGATGCTCTTTATAAATCATATGCAAAGGCCCTTGCTCTTCGATAGACAAAGCAACTCCCTTCCATGCTCCTAAGTAATAAAAAAGGTATGCCGCTAAAGCTAAAATAACTGTAAGCAGAACTAAAAGAATCTTTTTCATTTATTTAAACCACTTAATATTGCAACCCATAGAGGGCTTTTGTTCACTAGGAGCTTTCTGCCCACTCAACATTAGTTCAGCAGCTAAAGCCAACTCTTGATTTTTAACTTGATCTGGCTCTTTCCATGAATCATCAAGACGTCCGCGATAAAAAAGCTTATGGTTTTTATCATAGAGAAAAAAATCTGGAGTACAGACAGCACCAAAATCTTTAGCTACCTGTTGAGTCTCATCATGTAAATAAATAAAAGGATATTTTTTTTCTTCAGCTCGTTTTTTCAAATTTTCAAAAGAATCCTCAGGATAGTTCTCTCCGTCGTTAGAGCAAACGGCAACTACAGATATATTTTTAGATTTAAATTTATGACCTAAATCAATCAGACGATCTTCTATGGCTTTTACGTAGGGGCAATGATTGCAAATAAACATAACCAATAGGGCTGAGCCATCAAAATCTTTTCGCGAATAATTTTTACCGTTAGTTGCTTTTAAACTAAAATCAGGGCAGCTTGTCCCAACTTCTGCCGCAGGGGTGTAAGTTAATGCCATAAGTTCTCCTTTACTAACTAATCATCACTCGAAGTGTGTTTTCCAAATCTTATTGGCCTGAGAAATAAGAGAAGACATATCTTTTAATGCAACAGAAGTAGGCCCATCACAAAGAGCTTCGTCAGGATTTGGATGAGTCTCTACAAAAATTCCATCGACCCCAACTCCCATAGCGGCTCTTGCTAAAAGAGGAGCAAAATCACGTCGACCACCACTTTTACCTTGAGCAGCTCCTGGCTGCTGAGTGGAGTGGGTAATATCCATTATCACTGGATGTCCAAAAGAGCGCATCACATGAAGCCCAGTCATATCATTAATTAAACGATGGTAACCAAAAGTAGTCCCGCGCTCACCAAACAATACGTTTTTATTTCCAGATTGCACCGCTTTTTCAGCAATAGAAGCCATGTCCTCAGGAGCCATAAACTGACCCTTTTTTATATGCATGATTTTACCAGTCTTTGCGACTTCTACGACTAAATCTGTCTGGCGGCATAAAAATGCTGGGATTTGAATCACATCTGCAACTTCAGCCACTGCAGAGACTTGTGTCGTCTCATGAACATCTGTTAAAAGTGGACAATCCACTTTAGATTTAATTCGCGCCAGCCCCTCAAGAGCTGATTTCATGCCAGGACCACGAAAACTTTTAAGACTTTGTCGGTTGGCTTTGTCCCACGAGCATTTTAAAATCCATGGAATGCCCAGCGCAGAAGTTATTTTTTTTAACTCTGTTGCAACCTCTAGGACCATACCTTCATCTTCAATAATATCAGGGCCTGCAAAAAGGACCCAGTTTTTACCTGAGCCCCATTCAAAAGTTTGTGATCCATGTTTAAGTATGACAGCTTGCTTGAGTGCTTTAAATTCGTTCATTTTATTTTTGTCTTAATAAGTTTAAAGCAGATCCTGCTTTAAACCATTTAATTTGCTCCGCATTGTATGAATGTTTAGCCATAATAGATTCCGACTTGCCGTCAGCATGTTTAATTTCAACTTTAACTTCCTTGCCCGGCGCAAAATCTTTTAAACCAACAAAACTCAAGCGATCATCCTCTTTAATTTTTTCATAATCACTTGGGTTTGCAAAAGTCAGAGCCAAAACACCTTGTTTTTTTAAATTAGTTTCATGAATACGAGCAAAACTTTTAACTAATAATGCCGTACAACCTAAAAAGCGTGGCGACATAGCTGCGTGTTCACGACTGCTACCCTCACCATAGTTTTCATCTCCAACGATGACCCAACCAGCTCCCTTAGATTTATAATCACGAGCTATTTTAGAAAATTCTTTGCCACCCTCACCACTGAGTTGATTTTTTCCTTTTCCAACTTCACCGGTAAATGCGTTGTCTGCACCTAAAAGCATGTTGTCTGAAATTTTATCCAAATGACCACGGAATTTTAACCATGGACCACCTGGAGAAATATGATCTGTTGTGCATTTACCCTTAGCTTTTGCTAAAACAATTTGATCAACAAAATCTTTACCATCCCATGCTTTAAATGGCTCTAATAATTGTAGACGTCCTGATTCAGGACTGACTTTAACTTGAGCATTTTTACCTTGTGGTTTTTGATAACCCTGTTCATCAGCCACGAAACCTTTTGATGGAAGCTCTGGAGCCTCTGGAGCTTGCAGCTTTACTTTTCCTTTAGGGCCAACCAACTCTTCTGTCATTGGGTTAAAATCAAGTCGTCCCGCCAACCCCAATGCCATAACCATTTCTGGGCTGCCGATAAAGGCCAAGGTTTCTGCATTAGAATCATTACGGCCACGAAAGTTGCGATTAAAGCTAGTCACTATCGTATTCTTTTCGCCAATTTTTATATCATCACGTTTCCATTGCCCAATACAAGGACCACAAGCATTGGCAAGTACTGTGGCACCCACATCTTGCAAAGCTTGCATTTGACCATCACGCTCGATGGTGTTTTGAATTTGTGTTGATCCCGGAGTAACTAAAAAATGTTGCGGCATTGTAAGGCCTACAGACTGAGCCTGCTTAGCAACAAAAGTTGCACGTCCAATATCTTCATATGATGAGTTTGTACAAGAGCCAATAAGAGCTGCAGAAAGTTCCACTGGCCAGCCCTTCTCTTTAGCTTCTTTAGCCATAGCACTAATTGGGCGAGCAATATCTGGAGAGTGTGGCCCTACCAAATGAGGCTCAAGAGTTGTAAGATCAATTTCAATAACTTCGTCATAGTATTTTTTTGGATTTTTAAACACATCTTCATCAGCCGTAAGAAGATCTTTATTTTTATCTGCAATGGCTGCAAGCTCTGCGCGATTAGTTGCTTTTAAATAAGTTCCCATTCGCTCATCATATGGAAACATAGAGCAAGTGGCTCCAAGTTCAGCTCCCATATTTGTAATTGTGGCCTTACCAGTACAGCTGATAGATTTTGTGCCTTCACCAAAATACTCAACAATTTTATCAGTACCACCTTTTACAGTGAGTATTCCGCAAAGTTTTAAAATTACATCTTTTGCAGAAGTCCAACCATTCATTTTACCTTTTAGGTGCACACCAATAAGCTTTGGATTTTTAACTTCCCAAGGAAGTCCAACCATCACATCTGATGCATCAGAACCTCCCACACCTACAGCAATCATTCCAAGCCCACCCGCATTTGGAGTGTGCGAATCTGTTCCAATCATCAAACCACCTGGAAAAGCATAGTTTTCTAAAATTACTTGGTGAATGATCCCAGCGCCTGGTTTCCAAAAACCAATATTATAGCGACTCGATGCTGTCGCCAAAAAATCATAGACTTCTTGGTTTTCATTCATTGCTACTTTCATATCTTGATCTTTACCAACTTGTGCACGAATTAAATGATCACAATGCACAGTTGAAGGCACAGCTGCTTCATCCTTATCAGCAAGCATAAATTGCAAAAGTGCCATTTGTGCTGTGGCATCTTGCATCGCTACACGATCTGGTCGCAAAAGCAAAAAACTCTTACCACGCTCTAGCTCTTGATTTTGTGGATCATCTAAATGTCCGTAGAGAATTTTTTCTGCTAAAGTCATTGGTCTATTTAAGCGACCACGAATGACTTTAAGTCTTTCATTTACTGTTTTATAAACTTGAGTGACCATTTCTGGTGTAGTTTCGATTTTTGCGCTCATCGTGATGGAACCTTTCTAGGAAAGATTTAAGAATTTATATAATGATTTAAACTATATAATCCTATTAGCAATTAGTTTTCAACTCAACCAAAAGCTTCTAATGACAAAAGGGGCCTAAAGCCTCTTTCGCATGCACTTGTTTAGAGATTTTAACTTAAGTTCATCGTCTTGGAGCGCCTTGTGCGGCGCGATAACTATTTGGAGTCTAGTTGTTTGCACTAAAGCATTCATAAGTTTCAACTTTTACGCCTCCAGTGAAACCACCCATATTCCATTTTTCAGCTTTAAAAGTCTCAGCCCATGGATCTATAATTTTATATTCATAACCTACTTTTCCACTTGGAGTATTACCAAGAATCACCTTGATTGTAATAAGCCAATCCTTACCATCACCACCCTCTTTATGAGCTGTAATGTTTTTATTAGTTTCTAGCCAAGAAGAGCTCTCTCCTGGACGAAAATTCCAACTTTTGCCAACTACGCCACTAAAATCATTATTACCCGAAGAGGCTGCAAAAACCACTTCATCCAACTTATAACCATCATCTGTAACACGAAGCCCATTACCGCACTCAAAATACATCGCCGCCTGGGATGAGAGTGAACCCATTAAAATCAATACAAATAAAACATTTTTCATAAGTTTCCCCCTTTAAGTTTTGATAAATATTAGATTAGCGCAGTCAAAGTTTGAAAATCTAAAGAAGCTTTCTACATAGAAATGAATACAAACCCTGCTTTATTTTACGCTTGGCAAGTTTACAATTGCTTTAGCTTTAAACTAAAGCCGATTTGCAAGGATATGTGCTTATGATAAGTGTCAACCAAGGCTAAAGCAACTGCCGAAAAGGCAAGCTCTATGTCCTGTTTAGATTTAACTGAAGCCTATAATTAGTCTTCTAGATTCATACACTTGTGGGAGTATCTGTGCGAATATTACTTACTATATTAATTTTATTAATAAGCAATTTTGGTTTTTCAAAAGATAAAACTGACTTTATTGATGAAATTAAAATCTGTGGAACTCTCACTACTTTAAATATGGAAAACATTGCTGATAGCTTACTTAAAATAAACAGTGAGCTCGGTTTAGGTCTCATTTCAGCCATTAATGAAGACAAGGACTTTAAAAGTCTTGCTCGAGAAAAGTTTTGCCATGGGAAGGTTCGATTTAAATTCAATACGACAACTATGATAGAAGAAAATAATCAATACTTTGCCGATGACTCCTACACTTATTATAAACAATACCTGACAGTTCTAAGATTTTATAATGGAAACACCATTTCTTCTAGTGGCCAAACAATCGATGACTATTCTCTTATCGGCCTTGTATTTTCACACGTTATAGGTGGAGATAAAGAGCGTGGCGATGTTATCAATCATTATAATTTCATTAAGATGATTAGCTTATGAGTTTAACAAGAGTTTTATTTTTCAGCACACATACTTTCGAAAAAGAATTTTTCATTAAAGCCAATGAGTCGACACAATATAAAATTGAGTTTATTAATTCTAAATTAGATTTAACAACAGCTGGCGTGGCACAAAAGGGAGATCTAATCTGTGCTTTTGTTAGCGACAATTTACAAAAAGAAACTCTTGAAAAACTTAAAAACCAAGGTGTGAATAAAATCCTCCTCAGATCAGCTGGATTTAACCACGTTGATATCCTTGCAGCAAAAGAGCTAGAGTTTCAAATTGCTCGTGTGCCCGCCTACTCTCCGTATGCAATTGCAGAACACACCATCGCCATGATTCTCACATTAAATCGCAAAACCCACAAAGCATATAATCGTGTTAGAGAGGGTAATTTTCAGATCGAAGGACTCTTGGGTTTTGACCTCAATGGCAAAACGGCTGGCATTATTGGTGCTGGAAAAATTGGTTTTATTGTTGCAAAACTTTTAAATGCATTTGGCTGCAAAGTTCTTATCCACGATATACAAAAAAATTCTGAGGTAGAAAAATTTGCTACATACGTTTCTCTTGATGAATTAATCTCTGCATCAAAAATTATTAGTCTTCACTGCCCTCTTAATAAAGAAACTTTTCATATCATTGATCAAAAGCGCTTTGCACAAATGCAAAAAGGCAGCATGCTTATTAACACTGGCCGTGGTGGCCTGATAGACACAAAGGCCGCTATTCAAGCTCTTAAATCAGAAAAAATAGGTTATTTAGGACTCGATGTTTATGAAGAAGAAGAAAATTTATTTTTTCATGATTTATCTGAACACATTATTCAAGATGATACTTTTTCAAGACTCCTCACCTTTCCGAATGTTTTAATTACGAGCCATCAAGCTTTTTTCACTCACGAAGCTCTTACTAATATTGCAGAAACTACAATAAAGAATGCCCAGGATTTAACCCTGGGCATAAAATGCGATAACTTGATTTTTTAAAATTTTCAATCTGGTCACAGTCACTTAGACTCGCAGAGATTATTTTAATCAAGCTATCCTTTGATGGGGACTTGACGGGCTTGGGACTTGCTTTGTTTTGGAACTTGAACTGTTAAAACTCCATTTTCAAATTTAGCTTCTACTTTTTCAGGGTCCACTTGAGTTGGGAACGAAAAACTTCTGGTAAATTGCCCATAAAAAACCTCAGAAAAATGTTTTTTTCCTTCGTCTTGTTTCAGCTCATTTGTTCTTTCACCTGAAACTGTTAGGTAATTATCATGCAAATCAATATTAATTTTATCCTTAGGAACTCCTGGTAAATCAAACTTCATTTTATAGAAATTAGAGTTTTCAGTTACTTCACAACTTGGATTAAAGTCTGCCCCTAATTTTTGACCGTTTGCACTTAACCAACTAGGCTCTTTTGAGAAATCATCAAAAAATCTTTGCAGTTCTCTTGATGGCCCAAATTGATTTCGCCAAAAATCTAATGCTCGATTCATAAAAACCTCCTGTGGTTTAATATTTACCTTCTAAATAAAGCAACAGCTGTGCCAAAAATTTTTTAAATTTCCTTGGCTTCTATTTCTCTTTAAATTTAATTGACGACAGATGTTTTGATTTCTTAACAAAGCGAGTGTCTCTTTGTCCCAACAAAGGAACATCTTAAGAGCAGAATTGTCTCGCAGTTGTTAACAACCTAGTTAGATAAAGTATTTATAGCCATGATATTTATAATATGAACACGCCCTCCATGGCTCACTGCTATTGCCTGCGGCAATGGGCCATCCTGGCCCCGCAGAGGTTCATATTATAAATATCATGGCTATAAATACTTTATCTAACTAGGTTGTTTTAAACGAAAGAGCCTGAGCGGATTTTCTCAAGAATAATTTTCTCGGTTTTGATTGGATCTTTTGGATCAACAGAGAAAAAGGCCTGTTGTTCGCAACGTAGCTTTTCTTTAATGAGCCAACGCAGAATGTCTGCAAGTTTACGATTTTTTTTATCTTGAAAAAATGGGTCATTTTCAAGAACATCCTTTGCCTTTTTTAAGGCTCTTGCTTCACTTGGATCATTTTCTTTTACTTGATAACAATGAAGATCGTACTTTTTAACATCTTCAGGTAAAACTCCTAAAAACTTTACATTAGGAGCCGAGAAATCAGAGTTTCTAATAAGACTCGCTGCTGAGCCGGCTTTCAGAGTTCGAAATATATTTTGCAAAGTGTACGCATCCAGATCTCCAAAGAAAAACATGGGAACATCTAGTTGATCTTGAATTAACTTACACCAACCACGCACACCATTACTGGGAACCCCTTGAGCACCCATTAAGATACAATTATTTCTCTTTGTAAAACCCATAGAAACAAGAGTGTTTGCCGTACCTTCTGATTCAACAATCAAACAAAAATCAATTTTCTTGCGAGCTTTTAGTTGCAAGGCCTGTGGTCTGTTTTTAGGCTGAAATGGACTTGTTCCAAGAGTGCTAAGATCCACGACTGCTTTTTCACCATCATTCATGGTTTCTGTAACTATTAATTGCTGAGAATAAGTTTGACCGCCGCGATCATTTGCAAAACAGTTGAGTTCCTCTCGATAAACCTCAAGCATATCTCCGATAAAATCAATAATTGAGTCACTTTCATTTTGATCATCAAAATCCAGAGCCTTAAGTCCCTTATCGCTCTTTACTAAACCTTTAGCGATATAATACAATTCACGCTTTGTATTAACAGAGCTGATCTCGAGGTTACGCAATAATATTTCAAGCATAAAAACAACTCGGGCCATTTTTTGCACAGAAGATACATTGAGCTCCGTTCTTACAACCTTATCGCCTGGAGTCAGATAACCTTTATTAGAATTATAAAAAGAGTTATCAAGTGAGCACTTAACGGCTTCAAGTACGGGGCGCTTAGAGTTCTCTAAATCCTTAAGCATTCTATCTGCAACAATAAGAGCTTCTTTGGGAATGTCTTTTGTGAGTTCACGAACTCGAATTATTTTGTTTGCTCTGTCGGCTTTAGCCATTTGAGATAACTCCTATTTTTTCTTTTTTGTTTTTGCGGGAGTGGCTGCTTTTTTTGTCGCTTTTTTAGGCTTTTTTGCGACGACTTCTTCTTCCATGACATCCATCTCTTCGCCCTCATCTCGACCTGAGTCTTCATTTGTTTCATCATCATCATAAAGATGGGTGTTTTTAGCTTTGTGAGCTTTTAATTTACTCTCAGCTTCTTCTAAATCTTTAATGGCCGCTTGCGAATCGCGCCCTAAGAGTTTACGCAAACCCTCTTCAGCTTTTTTCTTTCTAGAGTCAGGAGCTTTAACAATTCTTGCTAGTCCTTCTACAAGAATTGGACCAAACTGCTCAATATGGGCAAGCTTTCTCTCAAGATCTGCTTCTTTAAACTCTTTTTTAATATGTCTAGATAACTTTTGCCCTGCTTGCATAAGAGTGCGTCTGATTTCTTCAACCAACTCATCACTCGCATCTACAGTTTCTTTAGAAGCATTTTTAAATTTTATAAATGGTGAAACAATACTGACTGCAAAAACATAAGGCCCCAAAGGAACACTGTCTTTAGGCTGCATTAAGCCATAGCTTTTCCAATTTACTGATTCAATAGCTCTTGTAATAGCACAAGCCGCCTTGTCAAACTGAAGAGGCACACGATTGGCAAATCTTAATACCTGAACAGGATGATCTGCATCACCTCGATTTAAAAATCGCGCAAGCGCAACCTCCACAACAACTGGTTTAAAATCACAAATGGTGGGTCTTCTTGTAACTACTGAGAAAAAATCTGTCTCCCCTAAACGCTTAATACTTTTGGAAAGGGCCTCTTCTCCTACTGTGAGAACAGATTTCGTACTCGGTGCCATTAAGTTTGTATTTTGCACCGCTTGAAAAACAGTTTTAAAATCAGCTTCGTTAAATTGAGTAATGGGCTTATGAAGAACAGATTTTGGCAATCCATTCTGAGTCATATCTTTAAGAGAGCTATCTGAAACTCTAGAAAACCCTGTTTTTAAAAATTTATCTAAATTTATTTTTCCATAAAGTCCAGCATGAGTAATAAACTCACCTAACTTCATCGTGTGAGGATGAGGCAATGTCGGTGGCGGTATTGATGGAATGTCTTGGCTCACTCTGTCGATAGTAACCCAATCAGCATCCACAAGTTTATATTTTAAAGTAAGATGTGGGTTCACTAAAACAGTGCCATCTAAATAAGTAAGAAGCCCGCCATCCCCATTTAACTGCACACGACCATCTATAATAAATTCAACATATACACCATGAGGACGATCCCAATCTATGGTATCTTTATTTTTTAAAACACCTGTATTTGCCTTAATGTCTACATCAACATAACCCGTAATTGCCTTACGCATACGTGCTGTTTTACTAATAACTTTAACCCCTTTAGCATTTGTAAGCTGGGCCCATGTCGTCGCTGCAGAAATACCAATCCCCTGCTGTCCACGAGAGCATTGCCCGCGTCCAAATTTTGAGGAGGCTAGGTACTCACCAAAAACTTTTGCCAGATCATCTACTTCAAGACCCGGTCCATTATCCTCAACAACTATTTTTATTAAGTCTGTATTTTTACTAGAACCCGCCCCTACTTTTTCAATAAGGACAGAAATCTCTGGTAAAACTCCTGCCATTTCACAGGCATCAAGTGAGTTATCAACGGCCTCTTTAAGAGTGGTTAAAACAGCTTTAAGTGGTGAAGAAAAGCCTACTTGTTGAAGGTTTTTTGCAAAATACTCAGCTGTGCTACTTTTGGTAATTTTAGTCACTGTTATTCAAATCCTTGGCTAAAAAAGTATTAAAACCAGTTTTGACCTGCGCAAAGCCCATAAATCAGCATAATAACTGATTTTAAATGAGAGGTTAAAATGGCTCTATAATTAATATAGGGGACTTTAGGCAAAAAAAGTCTACCTAATCCTGGATTTTTTGATGACCTTGCGCATTATTTGACTTGAGTTCGGCCATTTTAATTTCTACGGGAAGCTTATGTCCTTTGGCGGTATTGCAGCTTTTGCAGCTTGGAACTACATTTTTTTTACTACTTTTCCCGCCCCTGGCAATGGGTAAAAGATGGTCCATCGTTAAATCTTTTGGCGCGAAGCGCTGCTCACAATGATAACAAAGCCCCTTACCTAGCACTTGCCGCCACCACAGAGACTTACGAAGCTCTGCTGCTTTTGATTTTTCTCGCTTTTGATGTTCTGAAGAAGCGGCTACAAAAAATAGGTCCATTGCCAATGGCTATACCATAATGGCGTCATGGCTTAAATAAGATATTCTTTTAGGATTAAATTTACAGGCTTTCTGAGCCTATTAATAACTGCTCATTTGATTGTTCCAGATAATTGTCAGCTATATAGCTAACCTGGCAGCTCTAGCCTATTACATTAAATCAGGGCAAGGCGATGGTGCATCCTGGTTTTTCATATAAGTCTCACGAAACCATGTCTGTTCAAAAACGGCATCTGTCTCAAGTGTTTCATCTTCATTTAATGAAGCATTTTGATATTTAACTTGAATGTAATGTGTAAGCTCATGAGCAAGAGAGTCATCTAAAAATCGTCCTGTTTTTTCATAGTAATTTGCATCATCCAACAAATAAATTTCGTTTTTTTCTACGATATAGGCATTTAAAAAAGCACCTGGCCTCATTCCCCATTGAGGCTCAACTGCATCTTGAAACTGCTTTAGAGGAGTTTTGCTTGCCACATAAACTGATGGAAACGGAACTTCTTCTTTAAGAACGATTTTTTTATGATTCATTATAGCTATAAAGATACACTGTGCTGAATATTTTAACTCCGCTACGGAATTCTCAGCAAAAGACGAATTTGAAGTTAATAAAACTAAAAAAGAAATAATCCATATAAGTTTGGAATGTTTCAAAGGCCCCCCCCTTGATAGAGGGACTGAATAAACAATTTTTAAAACTTTTCCAAACAACTTTTTAAGGCTTACTGATTTTTGAAAACTCTATAGCTAACTTCTAGTTTAACTTATGGCTCATATAATTACGGAGCTGGCAAATATGTCGCAAGACAGCACAATAAGTACTGAGAAAATAAGAGCTGCCCCCTTCTCATTTTCTTTAAATAAAAAAAGAAGCT
>CAYMKD010000040.1:11847-12449 GCA_964390435.1 uncultured Pseudobdellovibrionaceae bacterium
ATTTTTTAAGCAGCTTTTGCAGCTGGAGTTATTAGACCTAAGCTAACAATCACTTCAAAACAAACCATCCAAAAATTCTCTCTGATGGCAATTTCAGCAGCACTGAATTTTAGTTTCGGTAAACTAGCGTTTTGTGCGTGGTTAATAAAGTCAGCCTCTGAGCAACCTTTAGCAACTTTAACAAGTAATCTAAAGTGAGCATCCGTCATTTTACCAGAGACCATCATCTTACGCAGATTTCCCTCCGGTGTATTTTTTAAAAACATATACAGACTCGCTAAATCATCGTTCGAATACATTCATCCTCCTACGATAATGCTTTAGATAATTATCGGATAAGACCCCTTAATTTTAGAGTCCCATTTTTCCAGAGCCGATATAAACCCTAAAGAAGTCTCATAATGAGTCTATATAGTCGTTATCTTAACCTAATTAGGTATATTTATAATGCATGGTCTCTAAAGCGAAGCTGGCAATGAGATTGTTTCTAAGTAAAACACATTAGGCTCAATCCAGTCACTACTTGCTCCATAGCTGGCTGCTGAAACTGTACTTGAAGTAGATGAACAATCGTTGTTCCAAGTGGCTGTATTGGTACCAGC
>CAYMKD010000041.1:0-12348 GCA_964390435.1 uncultured Pseudobdellovibrionaceae bacterium
GTTTAAAAAGACTTCAAGAGTTAAATGCTCCAGATATCATCATTCGTAACGAAAAGAGAATGTTACAAGAGGCTGTCGATGCCCTATTAGATAATGGTCGCCGTGGGAAGACTTTCACAGGTCCAAATAAACGGCCACTACGTTCTCTAAGTGATATGCTTAAAGGGAAACAAGGGCGTTTCCGTCAGAACCTTTTAGGTAAACGTGTCGATTATTCAGGCCGTTCAGTTATTGTTGTAGGTCCGAATCTTAAGTTGCATCAGTGTGGACTTCCTAAGAAAATGGCTCTCGAGCTATTTAAGCCTTTTGTATACAGCAAACTAGAAGAGCGCGGATTATCAACAACGATAAAACAAGCAAAACGTCTTGTGGATCAAGAGACAGTTGAAGTTTGGGATATCTTAGCAGATGTTGTTAAAGAGCATCCTGTTATGCTTAACCGAGCTCCAACTCTACATCGTTTAGGTATTCAAGCTTTTGAGCCTGTACTTCATGAAGGTAAAGCAATTCAGCTTCACCCTCTTGTATGTACTGCATTTAATGCTGACTTTGACGGGGATCAGATGGCTGTTCACGTGCCACTTTCTGTTGAAGCACAAGTGGAAGCTCGTGTTCTTATGATGTCGACAAATAATATTTTGTCGCCTGCCAACGGAAAACCTATTATCAATCCTTCTCA
Organism: uncultured Pseudobdellovibrionaceae bacterium; assembly: GCA_964390435.1. GTDB lineage: Bacteria > Bdellovibrionota > Bdellovibrionia > Bdellovibrionales > Bdellovibrionaceae > CAYMKD01. The sequence continues at coordinate 680 of CAYMKD010000041.1, forward strand.
AGATATCGTTTTAGGTTTGTACTGGCTTACAAGAACTCGTCCTTTAGCTAAAGGAACTGGTAAAGTATTTTCTTCTGTTCAAGAGGCTACATATGCTTATGAAACAGGAGTCGTAGACTTACAGGCTGCTTGTAAAGTTCGTATTAATGGAAAATTACGTGAAACTTCTGTGGGTCGCGCTATCTTAAGTGACTAAAAAACAAATCGCCAGTCTTATTGATAAGACCTTCCGTTTATGCGGTGGTAAGGCAACATGTATTTTAGCAGATCGAATCATGGAATTAGGGTTTAAATTTTCTACTGTTGCAGGGATTTCAATTTGTGTTGACGACATGATTATTCCTGAAAGCAAAACAAAACTTATGGCTGAAGCTGAAGCCCAAGTTCAAGAGATTCAACAACAGTATGATGAAGGTCTAATTACAGATGGTGAGCGCTATAATAAAGTTGTGGACATCTGGGCGCAAACAGCAGATCGAGTTGCTAAAGAAATGATGGCACAGATTGAAAAGCAAAAAATTATGATAGATGGAAAAGAGCAGGTTTGCCCTTCTTTTAATCCAATCTTTATCATGGCTGACTCTGGAGCTCGAGGATCTGCAAACCAAATTCGTCAATTAGGTGGTATGCGTGGTTTGATGGCAAAACCATCAGGTGAAATTATTGAAACTCCTATCACGGCGAATTTCCGTGAAGGTCTAACGGTACTTCAATACTTCATTTCAACTCACGGAGCTCGTAAAGGTCTTGCCGATACAGCTTTAAAAACAGCAAACTCTGGATATTTAACTCGTCGTTTAGTGGATGTAGCTCAAGACGTAATTGTGAGTGAGTTAGATTGCGGTGCTACGGATGGTATTAACCTAACTTCACTTATTGAAGGTGGAGAGGTTATTCAACCTCTGAGTGATCGTATTTTAGGTCGAACGACCTTAACAGATATTGTTGATCCATACACAAGCAAAGTTATTGTGCCTGCAAATCGAGAGATTACTGAGGCCGATGTATTTAAAGTAGATGAGCTAGGAATTGAATCTGTAACTATTCGCTCAGTGTTGACTTGTCGTACGCGACGAGGCGTTTGTGTTAAGTGTTACGGACGAGATTTAGCTCGTGGTGCAACAGTGAATCTAGGTGAAACAGTTGGGATCATTGCCGCACAATCAATCGGTGAGCCGGGAACTCAATTAACAATGAGAACTTTCCACTTAGGTGGAGCAGCCTCTCGTGCGGTTGAGCAATCTATTCATACCACACGCTACGAAGGTACTTTAAAATTAAACAATGTTCATGCAGTCACAAACCGTCATGGTAAATTGACGGTTATGAATCGTAATGGTGATGCCATTATAGTTGATGAGACAAATCGTGAAAGAGAAAGTTTTAAGTTAGTTTACGGTGCGATTATCAACTTTAAAGATGGTGATAAAGTTCCTAAGGGAGCGACAGTTGCAGAGTGGGATCCTTACTCAAATCCAATCATTGCAGAGCTTTCTTCTAAGATCGTCTTCCAAGACATCGAAGAAGGTGCCACAATGACAGAACAAATTGACCCTGTTACTGGATTTGCAACTAAAGTTATCACTGAAAGCAAGTCATCAGAAACAAAACCAACAGTTTTATTAACTGATGAAGCTGGTGAAGTGCTAAGTCTTCCAGGACGAGATATTCCTGCTAGATATGTTATTCCGGTAGGAGCTCAACTATTAGTTTCTGAAGGACAAGAGGTTCACTCAGGTGATGTGATTGCAAAACTTCACAGAGAGACTTCAAAAACCCGTGATATTACGGGTGGTCTGCCTCGAGTTGCTGAATTATTTGAAGCTAGAAAACCTAAAGAAGCTGCCATTGTTTCTGAAATCGATGGTTTTGTGACTTTTGGTAAGGACGTTAAAGGTAAACAACGTGTTATTGTAACTCCAGAAGTTGGAGAACAAAAAGAATATCTTATTCCAAAAGGAAAGCACGTTGCCGTCAGAGAGGGTGAATACGTAAAAGCCGGTGAGGCTCTTATGGATGGACCAACAAATCCTCATGATATTTTAGCTGTTCTTGGTGAGAAGGCTCTAGCTTACTATCTTGTGAACGAAGTTCAGGAAGTTTATCGCTTACAAGGTGTTGGTATTAACGATAAGCACATTGAAGTTATAGTTCGTCAAATGTTGCGTAAAGTTCAAGTTGTTGATGCCGGTGACACTCGTTTCTTAAGCGGTGAGCAAGTTGAAAGATACGTATTTGATGAAGAGAATGATCGTGTTTCTAAAGAGGGTGGTCAGTTGGCAACAACAAACCCACTTCTTTTGGGTATTACTAAGGTTTCTCTTAGTACAGATAGCTGGATTTCTGCGGCTTCTTTCCAAGAGACGACCAAAGTACTTACAGATGCTGCGATCAACTCACGAACCGACCAATTACGTGGCTTGAAAGAAAATATTATTATGGGTCGACTCATTCCAGCAGGAACGGGTTTAACGGCCTATAAGCAGTGGAAAGTTGTTGTAAAAGATACTGATGAGCTAGTTTTGACTAGTTTATCAGGAGGCATGGCGTCTTCGGCCGCTATGCAAACTCAAGGGTCTTAATTTTTAGACCCTTTTGACTTGACGTTATGATATGTCCAAGGCTAATTTGCGAAGCCGTATTAGCTAGGACCTCTGAAAGGGATATGAATGCCTACGATTAACCAGCTCATTAAAAAAGAGCGTGCAATTCAGAAGAATAAGACTAAGTCGCCAGCATTGACGGCTTGTCCTCAGCGTCGTGGAGTGTGCACGCGTGTTTATACAACTACGCCTAAAAAGCCGAACTCAGCTCTACGTAAAGTAGCCCGTGTTCGCTTATCAAATGGTTATGAGGTAACATCTTATATCCCTGGTATTGGGCATAACTTACAAGAACACAGTGTTGTTCTTATTCGTGGTGGTCGAGTTAAAGATTTACCAGGTGTTCGTTATCATATTATTCGTGGTGTTTTGGATTTACAGGGCGTTAATGGTCGCCTCCGTGGTCGCTCTAAATATGGAACTAAACGTCCTAAAAAATAGGTGAAGTATGTCTCGTCGTAAAAAGAATTATAAAAGAGAAATTATTCCAGATCCAGTTTACAAAGATGTTGTTTTGGCAAAATTTGTAAATAAAATGATGATTCAAGGAAAAAAGAGTACAGCTCAAAGTCTCCTGTATGGAGCGATGGATGAACTCAAAGAAAAAGTTCCAGGCGAAGAGCCTTTAGCTGTCTTTAAAAAGGCCCTTGAAAATGCGAAACCATCTATTGAAGTTCGTTCTCGTCGAGTGGGTGGAGCAACTTACCAGGTTCCAGTTGATGTGCGCCCGTCTCGCAGACTTGCATTGGCAATGCGTTGGTTAATTACTTTTGCACGTGAGCGTGGCGAAAAAGATTTCGCAAAGCGCTTAGCGGGTGAAATTATGGATGCCTACAACAATCGTGGCAATGCGATTAAAAAGAGAGAAGATGTACATCGTATGGCTGAAGCCAATAAGGCATTCTCTCACTACAACTGGTAGAACTCATTTAAAACCCTCATCTACTTCGTTACCTACGCTGCTCGCTTCGTTGCGGCGTAGAAAAACTACGCCTCACTTGTCCGAGCTTGGTGCCTCGTATCTGAGAGTTTTAACCTAGTTCTAGAGAAGCTCGTTTCTAGCTTTTCTAACAAATTTCGAGTATTAAACTCTTAAGGATGGTTGAATGTCAGCACTTGATCCACAAAATATTTCAGAATTAAATCTAACAAGAAATATTGGCATCATGGCCCATATTGATGCAGGCAAAACAACAACGACTGAGCGTATTCTTTATTATACTGGAAAAAGTCATAAAATGGGCGAAGTTCATGATGGTGATGCAATCATGGATTGGATGGAGCAAGAGCAAGAGCGAGGGATTACGATAACCGCTGCTGCAACCACTTGTATGTGGAATGATTTCAGAATCAATATCATTGATACTCCTGGACATGTTGATTTCACAATTGAAGTTGAGCGTTCTCTACGAGTGCTGGATGGTGCTGTTGCTGTATTTGATGCAGTTAATGGAGTTGAGCCACAGTCAGAAACAGTTTGGCGTCAGGCAAATAAATATAAAGTGCCTAGAGTGTGTTTTATAAATAAACTTGATCGTGTAGGCGCTGACTTTGTTATGAGTGTAGAGTCTATTCGAGAAAAATTAGAAGCAAACCCTATTCCTGTGCAAGTTCCAATCGGATTAGAAGATCAGTTTGTAGGTGTCGTGGATCTTATTGAGAATCAAGCCTATGTATGGAATAGCGAAGGCAAAGGGGATAAGTATGAGTTATGCGCAGTCCCTGAAGACTTAAAAGAGAGTGTTGAGAAGTACCGAAACGAGGTAGTGGAGAAAATTGTTGAATACGACGATTCTCTAATGGAAAAGTATTTATCTGGTGAAGTGCCTACAGCTGATGAGTTAAAAAAGGCTCTCCGAAAAGCAACTCTATCTTTAAAAGCATTTCCTGTTTTGTGTGGAGCCTCTTTTCGCAATAAGGGAGTTCAGCCGCTACTAGCTGCTATTATTGATTATCTACCAAGTCCATTAGATGTTGCTGCCGTTGTGGGGAAAAACCCAGAGCGTGAGAATCAAGAGATTATTTGTAAAACAGATTTTGAAGAACCTACAGCTGCTTTAGCATTTAAAATTGCATCTGATCCATTTGCTGGATCTTTAACTTATGTCAGAGTTTACTCTGGTGAAGTTACTGTAGGGTCTCAGTTATTAAATCCGCGTACAGAAAAAAAAGAGAGAATACAAAAGCTTGTTCGCATGCATGCGAACTCCAGGGAAGAAATTAAAAGTCTTAAGGCTGGAGATATTGGAGCTGTTGTAGGCCTTAAGTTCACTGGTACTGGTGATACTCTATGTGAAACAAAGCGTCCTGTGGTGCTTGAAACAATCCAGTTTCCAGAACCAGTCATAGCTGTAGCTATTGAAGCCAAATCTTCCGCTGATCAAGACAAGATGATGATTGGTCTTGAAAAACTTGTTAAAGAAGATCCTTCTTGTCGCTTACGTATTGATAGTGAGACGGGGCAGACCTTACTTTCTGGCATGGGGGAATTGCATTTAGAAATTCTCGTAGATCGACTTTTGCGAGAGCATAAAATCCAAGCAAATGTAGGTAAACCACAAGTATCTTATCGAGAGACGATATTAACTAAAGCTTCATCTAAACATACTTTTGAACGTTTGATTGCAGGAGATGAACACTTTGCAGAGGTTGATCTTGAAATTGAACCACTTCCACGAGGAAGCGGAACTCAGTTTGCTTCTAAACTAAAACCAGAGCAGTTGGCGGTGACTTTTGTTAAGGCTATAGAAAGTGGTTTTAGAGAAGCCGCTGAGGTGGGGCCTATTGCTAGTTACCCTGTGATTGATTTAAAAGCGACTATAAAAAGTGCTCAATCTATGCCTGACAAATCTTCGGAAATGGCATTTAAAGCTGCGGCTTCTTTAGCTCTTAGAGAGGCAATGAAAAAGGCTCAGCCTCAGTTGCTCGAGCCCATTTTTAAAATTGAAGTTATATGCCCAGATGATTTTATGGGGAATATTATTGGCGATTTAAATTCAAGACGTGGCAAAGTTCATTCAATGAATGCTCGCTCGGGCACGCAAATTATTCAAGCTGAGGCGCCTTTGGCTAAGCTTTTTGGCTATGCCACAGATTTACGCTCTTTATCCCAGGGGCGAGCTAGTTTCTCGATGGAATTTAAGGAATATGCTCCTACCCCTCCCAAGGTAACCGAGGAAATCCTTAGCCATCTTGGTCGTTAAGCTGTCTGTATTTAAAGTTTTAATATTTTAAATAAAACTTTTGACATTTTTACTTGCACCAAGGCATATTCGCGGACTTGTGATGCTTTTAGAAAGCCTGAAACACCATGTGAATCAGGGTAAGTCTTTGAAATGATTTGATGATTTGCCTTTATTTTTTCAGTTGCCAGGGCTTTTGTAGATCATCAAATTAGTATTCTTTAGTTATTTTAACCATTTATAAAAGAGTGGACGTATGCAGAGTCAAAAAATTAGAATCCGTTTGAAGGCTTTTGATCACAAACTTCTCGATCAATCTACTAAGGAGATCGTTGAGACAGCACGCAGAACCGGAGCTCGTGTGGCAGGGCCAATTCCCTTGCCAACAAGAATTAACAGGTATACAGTGCTGCGCTCTCCCCATGTGGATAAGAAGTCTCGAGAGCAGTTTGAGGTAAGAACTCATAAACGCATGCTTGATATTTTAGAACCCACACAGCAGACTGTCGACCAGCTCATGAAACTCGACCTCTCTGCTGGGGTAGATGTTGAAATTAAACTGTCAGCGATCTGATAGGAGTAAGTCGTGAGCGAAAATACTATGGACGTTGCTGAGGGATCAGCAGCAAACACATCTTCTGATGAACTAAAACTAAACGGCCTCTTTGCATTCAAAGAGGGGATGGCCACTTTCTATAATGAGCAAGGTGAAGCTGTTCCTGTAACCGTTCTTCGATATGAGCCTTGGGTTGTTTCACAAATTAAAACAACCGAAAAAGATGGCTACTCAGCACTTCAAGTTGCTTGCGGATCTAAAAAATCTAAAAATAGCAATAAGTCTGAAAAGGGCCATTTTTCTAAAGCAGGCTTTGAAAACGGAGTTCATTTCGTAAAAGAAATTAGACAAGAAATTCCAGAGGGCGCTGCTCTTGGTAGTCGAGTCTCTATTGAGAGTCTTGCTAAAGGGGATTTTGTTGATATCACTTCTAGATCTAAAGGGCGTGGTTTTGCCGGCTCTGTAAGACGCTTTAATTTTGCTGGAGGTCCTGCATCTCACGGTTCAAAATTTCATCGTCGACCAGGTTCGTCTGGAAACAGAACATGGCCAGGTCGAGTTATGCCAGGTAAAAAGTTTCCAGGACACTTGGGTGATGAGAATGTGACAGTTCGCAATGTTGAAATTGTTCAGGTAAATCTTGAAGAAAAAGTTTTGATTGTTAAGGGTCCCGTTCCGGGCGGGCGCAATACGATGGTTCGTCTATCGAAAGAGCGCCAACAGGCGTAAGGATTGAGAGATTATTATGGCAACTGTTGATGTTTTAAATTGGAAGAAAGAAAAGGTTGGCAAGGTAGATCTTGACCCAGCTGTTTTTGGACTTGAAGTGCAAAAAGATTTGTTATTTACAGTGGTTAAATGGCAGCTTGATACTCGTCGAAGCGGCACGCATATGACTAAAACAAAAGGTTTAGTCAGTGGTGGTGGTAAAAAGCCATTTAAACAAAAAGGAACTGGGAATGCTCGTCAAGGTTCTTCAAGATCCATTTTGATGCCTGGTGGTGGTACTGCATTTGGTCCACAGCCTAGAGATTACTCTTTTGCTCTTCCTAAAAAAATGCGTCGCAAAGGTCTTGCAATGGCGCTTTCTTACTTGCACTCAGAAGGTCGTTTATTTGTTGTAGAGGATATGGACTCAAAAGGTAAAACTGGTGAGTTAAGTAAACGTCTAAAAAACTTTGGTTTAGATAAAGCTTTATTAATTGATGGTGATGTAAACCCAATGACTAAAAGAGCGACTCGAAATCTAGCAAAATACAAGTACCTTCCAACTGAGGGAGCCAATGTATTTGATATATTAAAATATGATGCTGCAATTTTAGATAAATCTTCTGTTGCTAAGCTTACAGAGCGTTGCTTGTTGGAGAAGAAATAATGAAATCTGTTATCAAGCGCCCAATTATCACTGAGAAGAATACCATACTTAACGGTATGGGAGTTTATACGTTTGAAGTAGATAGTAAATCTACAAAAACAGAAGTTAAAAAAGCTATTGAAAAGTTATTTTCAGTAAAGGTTGATTCTGTAAATACGTCTGTATGTCGTAGCCACACTAAAAGAAATAAGTATGGCATTACTCAGCCTCTATACTGGAAAAAAGCAATGGTTAAACTTATTCCTGGCGAAAAGATTTCGCTTTTTGAGGGAGCTTAGTCATGGGTATTAAAATATTTAGCCCGCGCTCGCACGGACGTCGTGGTATGACCGGTTTTGATTTTGCTGAGATTACTAAAACGACTCCAGAAAGATCATTGACCGAGCCACTTAAGTCTCGTGGGGCGAGAAACAATCATGGTCAAATCACTGTTCGTCATCAAGGTGGTGGACACAAAAGACGCTATCGTCTTATTGATTTTAAAAGAAATAAAACGGAAGTTCCTGCAAAAGTAACAGCTATTGAATATGATCCAAATAGAACAAGTCGTATTGCATTGATTTGTTATGCAGATGGAGCAAAGGCTTATATCATTGCTCCTATTGGTTTAAATGTTGGAGACACAGTTCTTTCTAGTGAAAAAGCAGATATTAAACCAGGAAACTCTTTGCCACTATTTGCAATTCCTGTGGGTACAACAATTCATAATGTTGAATTAAGACCGGGTAAGGGCGCTCAAGTTGCTCGAGGAGCAGGCGTTGGTGCCACCCTTGTTGCAAAAGAAGGTGAATACTGCCAGGTAAAGCTTCCATCAGGTGAAGTTAAAAAAGTAATGTCTTCTTGCCGCGCATCTATTGGGCAAGTTGGAAATACTGATAATGAAAATATTAATTTAGGTAAAGCGGGTCGTTCTAGATGGCGAGGCATTCGTCCTGGAGTTCGTGGTATGGCAATGAATCCTGTTGATCACCCATTGGGTGGTGGCGAAGGAGTTGGTAAAGGTCATCATCCAGTAACTCCATGGGGTCAGCCTTGCAAAGGTTATAAAACTCGTAACAATAAACGTACTGATTCAACGATTATTAAGAGACGTAAGTAGGAGTAATTTGTGGCACGTTCGGTAAAAAAAGGACCTTTTCTTGATTTGCATCTGGTTAAAAAAATTGATCATGCTATTGAAAAAGGCGACAAAAAAGTTATTAAGACATGGTCTAGACGATCGACAATTATTCCTGAAGCAGTGGGCCTTACTTTTGCGGTTCACAATGGTCGAAAATTTATGCCAGTTTATGTTTCTGAAAATATGATTGGGCACAAGTTTGGTGAATTTGCGCCAACAAGAACTTTCCATGGGCATGCAGAGAAAAAGGCATCTCCGGCAGCACCGGCTAAGAAGTAAGGATTAATACAATGGAAGTTAAAGCTAGTTTAAAATATGCGTATGTAGGAGCTCAGAAAGCGCGTCTTGTTGCTGATCTAGTTCGCGGCAAGGATGTTAGCGAAGCTCTTAAGATATTAACTGTTACAAACAAAAAGACGGCAACTCTTTTGAAAAAAATAATTGAATCTGCAGTTGCTAATGCAGATTACAAAAAAGTTATTGATATAGATAATTTGTACGTAAAGACAGTGACAGTAGATCAGGGGCCAGTTCTTAAGAGGTTCAGACCTCGAGCACAAGGTCGCGCTTATGGGATCCGCAAAAAGCTGAGCCATATTAACGTAGTTTTGGATGAGAGGTAATTAGTGGGACAGAAGGTTAACCCGATAGGTCTAAGAGTTGGTGTTATTCGTACTTGGGATTCTCGTTGGTATTCTAAGGGCAGATCCTACATGGAGAACCTACACGAGGACATCCGTTTACGTCGATATCTTAAGCAAAAGCTAAAACACGCAGGTGTTGCTAAAATTGAAATGGAGAGAGCTGGAAATAAAATTAAAATTATCATTCATACAGCTCGTCCAGGTGTAGTTATTGGAAAAAAGGGAACAGGTATTGACTCACTTAAAGCTGATGTTCAAAAGTTGACTCCAAATGAAGTGTTTTTGAGTATTCAAGAAGTTCGTAAGCCAGATGTTGATGCTCAATTAGTAGCAGAAAGCATCGCCATGCAGTTAGAAAAAAGGATTTCGTGGAGACGAGCTTTGAAAAAAGCTATTGCTGCTTCAATTAGAGGTGGTGTTCGAGGTATTAAAATTAGAGTTTCTGGTCGTCTTGATGGTGCAGAGATTGCTCGTTCTGAATGGTACAATGAAAAAAGTGTACCGCTTCATACGCTTCGCGCGGATATTGATTATGGAACAGCAGAAGCTCTTACAACATACGGAATTATTGGTTTAAAAGTATGGATTTATAAAGGCGATATTTTGTCAGCTCGTGAAGTCCAGGAGGCCGGTCGTGTTAAGTCCTAAAAGAGTAAAGTGGAGAAAGCAGCATGTTGGTCGCAATCGTGGTTATGCCACTCGCGGAGCTAACATTGATTTTGGAGATTTTGCTTTGCAAGCTACTGAAGAGGCACATATGACGGCTCGTCAACTTGAGGCTGGTCGTATTGCAATTTCTAGAAGTATTAAACGTGGTGGGAAGGTATGGGTTCGAGTATTCCCAGACCGTCCAGTTACAAAAAAACCAGCTGAAACTCGTATGGGTAGTGGTAAAGGTAATCCGGAATTTTGGGTTTGTCATATTAAGCCAGGCCGAATTCTATTTGAAATGAATGGAGTTACCAGAGAGCAAGCTAAAGAGGCCTTTTTAAGAGCGGCTCACAAGCTACCTTTTAAAACAAAATTTTTGGTACGGGAGTAATTTATGAAGTTTGTTGATATAAAAGATATGGCTGTAAAAGAACTCAATAAAAAGCGAATTGAATTGAGAGAGACTTTGCTTATTTCTAAAATGAAGAACTCCCTTGGCCAACTAGCAAACCCTTTGGAAATTCGTCATACACGCAAAACATTAGCTAAAATTGAAACTGCTATTAAGCAAAAGCAAACTGCCCAAAAGGCGTAGGATTATACGATGGAAGAGAAAAGCGTTAGAGGTCGAAAAATTGAACTTGTTGGTGAGGTAATTAGCGACAAAATGGATAAAACCATTGCGGTATTAATTTTTCGTCAATTTCGTCATAAAAAATATGGAAAAATCATTAAGCGCTCTTCTGTTTTCAAAGCGCATGATGAAAAAAATGTAGCAAAAACTGGTGATAAAGTAAGAATTTATGAAACTCGACCACTAAGCAAAACTAAACGTTGGAGTTTAGTTGAAGTAGTTGAGAAAGCAAGACAGTAAAGGTTGGAGTAGTCCATGATTCAAATGCAAACTCGCTTAGATGTGGCAGATAATTCAGGAGCTAAAGAGCTTATGTGTGTTAAAGTTCTTGGTGGCTCAAAGCGCCGCTATGCTTCTATTGGTGATATTATTATCGTATCAATTAAAGAAGCCTTGCCAAATTCTAAGGTAAAAAAGGGTGATGTAGCTAAAGCAGTAGTTGTTAGAACAAAACATAAATTACGTCGTCCAGATGGAAGTTATATTCGTTTTGACACAAATTCTGCAGTTCTAATTAATACGGCTAAAGAGCCAATTGGGACTCGTATTTTTGGTCCAGTAGCTAGAGAGTTAAGAGCAAAACAATTTGTTAAGATTGTTTCTCTTGCTCCAGAAGTTTTATAAATCGATTGAGGGAGTAAGTTGTGAACCGTTTAAAAGATAGATATAAAAAAGAAATCGTACCTGCCCTCATGAAGCAAATGGGTGCAAAAAGCGTTATGCAAGTACCTACACTAGATAAAATAGTAATTAGTGTAAGCACTGGTGAGGCTGTTCAAAACCCTAAGATTCTTAATACAGTTGCCGATGAGTTAACTGCTATTACAGGTCAAAAAGCTGTTATTACAAAATCAAAAAAAGCCATTTCAAACTTTAAACTTCGTGCAGGCGTACCAATTGGAAC
>CAYMKD010000042.1:0-1035 GCA_964390435.1 uncultured Pseudobdellovibrionaceae bacterium
AAATACACTCAAGATTTAGAAGAGGGTAAAAAATTAGAATGGAGTCAGAGCATTGGTGAATATTCAAATGGTTGTGTCGATGAGAATGGGCAAAAGAATCTTGAAAAATGTACTTTTGAAACTGATGTAAAAGGGCATCCTAGCAAAGTGAAAATCGAAGACTCTAATGCAGCAAAGTCTTGCCAACAAATAGGCGCAAGATTACCTACGGCAGAAGAATCTCAAAATCTTCTATGCGATTTTGAACAAGATCCTACTAGAAACATTAAATGTGCAATGACTGAAAAAGGAATAAATGATTTCAAACTTGTATTTGATGACATGAAGAATAATGAGTTTTGGATCTCAGACGTTTATTCAAAAGATTTAATTTCTGCACCTCAAGGATATACTTTCCATAGCGGATGGCTCTTCGTCATTTATGGCGTTGATAGAAGCAAGAAGAAGTTTGTTCGTTGTGTACGCGACCTAATCTCTGAATAACACGCCGTTTAAGGAAAAGGTGCCTGGCACCTTTTATTTAAGGTAGATGGTGATGGATTTGTTTTCAGGGAGTGGTGAGCCGGGTCGTGGGTCCATCTCTGAAACCACTCCCTCACCACGCATACGAATCTTAAGGTCCTTGCCCTTCACTTGTTGAATTACTTCGCGTGCTGAGAGATTCATTAAATCTGGAACCTCAGTCATCGACTCACTTAAACTTGGCTTAATTAACTCTTTTAAATAGGCTTGCTGAGGCTTAGCGGGCTCTTGAGTCTCTAACTCACGTAATCTTGTAGACTCTTCAGCAGAAACACTAAACTCTTTGCGCGCAGGTACTAAATTGCGCTCTGTAAGCAATGATGGCCCTAGCCCTGCCTGTCTAACAGCATAGTAAGCCACACGACTAAATATAGGAGCTGCCACTTGCGAGCCGTAGTACTGCTTTTTAGGATCATCAATTGCAATATAAATAACAAACTTAGGATCTTCGGCAGGAATAAATCCTGCGAAACTAGAAATATAAGCATTCTTTAAATAACCCCTGCCATTGGG
>CAYMKD010000042.1:1045-12245 GCA_964390435.1 uncultured Pseudobdellovibrionaceae bacterium
TTTTTTCCAGCGACCATATAACAATCAACCCGCGCATTGTAACCTGTCCCATCAGGGCTTACGACATTCTTAAGCATCAATCGTAAAGTCGAAGCATCTTCGGGAGTAATTACTTGTCTAATAACTTTAGCTTGATGAACCGTTTCTTCCCCAGTATCTGGATCTCTTACTGATTGTACAATGTAAGGTTGATGAAGTGTTCCTCCGTTTGCAATAGCCGCATAACCATTAGCGATTTGCAAAGCTGTGGCTGAAATCCCATGACCAAAAGAAACATTGGCAAGCAAATGTGTTTGCCATGGAAGCTCATTGAGAATTCCGCCAGACTCCCCTGGCAACTCAATATTTGTTTGCTGGCCAAAACCAAAATCGCGTAAAGCTTGTCTTAGTTTTGCTTCACCTAAATCAAAAGCTATTTTTGATGTTCCAATATTAGAAGAAAAAGCTAAAATCTCTGTTACAGAAAGCCAGCCCCATTTATGTTTGCTCTCTGCTTCACGAATAGTTCGTTGACCAATTTTAAACTTTCCGTTTTCGCAAAAATATTTTGAGTTTGGTGCAAGGATTTTTTCTCTTAAACCGGCAGCCATTACAAATGCCTTCATCGTGCTACCTGGCTCAAAAGCATCCGTCACAGCACGATTTCTACGAACTTCTGCAGTGGATTTATTAATTTTCCCAGGATTATAATTAGGCAAGGCAGCTAGTGCTAAAACTTGAGAGGTTTTAGCATCTAAAATAACACCTACAGCAGAAGCTGCCTCGTTCTCTTTTATCGCTTGAGATAATTCACTCTCAAGCTTGTATTGAAGCTCACTATCAACCGTGAGAGTCACATCCGCACCATCTGGGTTTTCAGCAAATAATAAACCTGATGAAAGAAGTGGTCTTCCTCGAGCATCTCTGCGAACCACAATATTTTTTTTATTACTTCTTAAAGTTTGATCTAACTCAAGCTCTAACCCTTCGAGCCCCTGCCCCTCAGTACCAACAAAACCCAAGGTTTGAGACAAGATATTTTCGTTTGGATAAATTCGTTTCCACTCTTCTATAAAATCAAGCCCACGAATATCCCATGCCTTAATGCGATCCCTTGCCTCTTGATCTAGCTGTCGCCCCAACCACACAAAACGCTTTTTATCATTTTTAATTTTTGCATAGATGTGTCTTTCTGACTGTCTTAACTCTTTTGCCAATTTACGTGCTACAGATCTTTTGTTTAAAAGGATTTTGGGATCTGCAAATAAAGAGTATGCATTTTCAGATAAAGCTAACTCTCGTCCACTACGATCTAAAATTGCACCACGGCGTGACTGTAAAGTGATTACCGTTTGAAACTGTCTCTTTTCTAATGCTTGAAGTTTATTGTTGGGCAGGATTTGCAAGTATACAGCTCTAAAAACAATAACACCCCACAAACAAAGTGTTAGCAAAAAGAGCGCAATGATTCGACTTTTCAAGGGCGAACCTCGATATCTGAAGCAACAGCTCGACCTGAGAGGTGAATAATTTGTCCCTCTTCAGCCCTTCGTAAATGCCCACGATTTTGAGCCATAGATTCCACTCTCTGCGGTCTTGTGACTTTTGCAAGACGAACAGCAAGAGTGCGTTTTTCATCATTTAATTTTTTTATTTCACGATTGAGTTTTAAAACACTATAGCCCATGCGTCGTTCTTCCATATGCAAAAAGACAGTAAAAAATAAAGTCATAATAATGATAAGAACACTAAAAAAAGGACGAAGTTCATTGAGTTTTTTCATCCTAAACTCCTTTCAAAAACTCTCAGTTTAGCACTTCGAGATCTTGGATTTCTCTCAATCTCAGCATCACTGGCTTGAATTACTTTTTTATTTACAGATCGACCTAAATCTCCTGCATTTCTAAAAATATTTTTTACGATTCGATCTTCTAGAGAGTGAAACGTGAGCACAGCTAAACGCCCACCATGATTAAGCCCTGCCATTAATTTAGGCAAACCAACTTCGACAGCCTTAAGTTCTTCATTAACGACTAATCTCAATGCCATAAAATATCTAGTTGCTGGATGATGTCCTTTTTGACGCCAACCCTCAACTCTTTCAATGAGACTGGCAAGCTCTCTTGTCGTTGTGTACGGAGTTGTTTTTCTATCGTTGACAATGGCTCTTACAACTCGAAATGGACTATAGATCTCTCCATAATTTTTAAAGATTTCAATCAACCTAGTTTCACTTTCTTGATTAATAATCTGCGCAGCGTCTAACTCTTGGGACTGATCCATACGCATATCAAGAGGACCATCATGATAAAAACTAAACCCTCGCTCTGCTTGATCAAGCTGTGGAGAGCTGACTCCCAAATCAAGAAGCATTAAATCAAATAAGCCAAATTTATCTTTATTGAAATCTACAAAATTTCCCTGCACCAGCTGAAGCTTGCCGGCTTTTATTTGAGTCGGAAATTTCTCTTTAGCATATTCTAAAGCCTGTATATCGCGATCCATCGCAACGACCTCAATCTCAGAGAAACTCTCAAACACCGCTTGAGTGTGCCCACCTCTGCCAAAAGTGCCATCCAAATAGCGCTTTTTTTGCGGCCGAGGCCCGTTTTGAAAATGCTCAATGATCTCTTCTTTAAGAACTGGATCATGTAACACAAGAAATTGGTTGATTTAAAGCCTCTTTTCTCTCTTAATTAACTGTAGAGATCGATAAATTACGCGTCAAGTCTGGTCAGGTATTCACCTCCATGCAGGACGAAGAGCGAGGATCATGATTTCTTGCCCCAAGTGCGGCTTTAGCCAGCCTAAAGACAAGTACTGTGCCCAGTGTGGTGTGGATATGGAGAGCTATGCTCCTCCAAAAACCCCTTTTGTCAAAAAATTGTTATTCAATCCCTTTTTTCACTTAAGTACTTTTATTTTTATTCTTGTATTTGCTGTGGTTTATATTCAGGACCGTCGAGCTCAAGAGCTTAAAGAGCGGATTGAATACCTAAAAGGCACACAAATCGAAAGCAGCGCTCAGACCGTGCCGCAAAAATCTCAAACATCGCCGGCCACAACAACTTTAAATACTAATTTAAATCAAAACCCTGCAGAAACCTCAGCAGAAATAAAAGAACAAGATTATGGCACAGCTGAAGGCTCCAGCTTGAGTGCACGTGCCGCAAATACAGATCTAGCTGCTAGCGATAAGCCTGCAACAGGAGACGATAGCGCATCTACCACGAGGTCTGAGTTAATTAAAATTGAAGTTACTTATGCCTCAGTAAGTATCACTGATCTGCAAGACCTAATTGATGCGAGTCAATCTCTCTCTCATACAGTGGTTATGGGCGACTTTATGGGCGGCAGTCTTTCGCAGATTCAAAATAAACTTGTTGGTCCAGACAGACTCACTCGCTTAACAATTTATGACAAACAAGAAAAATCTTTTAGTAAAGATAAACCCATAACGTGGTTCACTGGTGCCATTGAACCAGAAACTGAAACTGAATTAGGCTTAACAACATTCATTAGCATTTCAGAACTTAATAACCAGCTTATCAGAGGAGAACTGGAGATTGTTCGTAGTTTACGAGACAGCACTGAGCCTACAAGCCAAGCTACAAGACGGTCTTTTCAATATAATTTTGAACTTCCAAAAGATGCTGGTTTTTTTGTGGCGGGAGTTCTACCCCGAAGGGCTTTAAGTAGTGCAGAAATTGATTTTTTTAATAACACTCCGCTAAGATTAATGAACTCCCCACAATTTTTAAATCGTGAGACTGAGTTTATAATGTTTTTTCAAATCAGCCGTTGACGCGCCTGGCCTACCCAGGTAGATGAGTGGCGAACAAATGATTGTGCAACATCTTGATTATGGCTTATCAGAAAAAAATATGTTTGACTGTGCTTTTGATGAGTAATGGGATAACAAACGAACTTTTCGTTTATTAAAGTAAGGAATTCTTAGCCATGTATAAATTGAAACTATCCACTCTAATTTCTGAAAAACAAATTCAAGAAAAAGTAAACAGCATTGGTGAAATCCTTACTCAAAAACTTAAAGGCCAAGATGTTATTGCTATTTGCGTATTAAAAGGTTCTTTTATTTTTTATTCAGATCTTATCCGTGCATTAGGCATTGATGTAGAGTGTGAGTTTTTTGGCGTCTCTAGCTACCATGGTAATGCAAACTCTTCAGGCGAAGTAAAATTAACACTTGATCTCTCTCGTCCGGTTGAAGGCAAACATGTATTATTAGTTGAGGATATTGTGGATACTGGTCTTACTATGAATTATTTAAAAAAATATATTATAGCTCGTAAGCCAAAATCTTTAACAACCATTGCCCTTCTGGAAAAACCTGAAGCACTCAAAGTCCCTTGTGAAATCGATTACGTCGGATTTAAAATCAAAAATGAATTTGTTGTAGGCTACGGTCTAGACTACCAAGGCTACTACAGAAATCTACCCTACATCGCTGAAGTTGAGAATTTGCAATAAGTTCCTTACTAATAGCTTCATACTTTGGCCTAATTTAATAAAATAGATGATTATAGAGTTAGTAAAACTGTATTTTGTCATCAACATACTAATTCCCGCCATCAAATTTTCTTATGACGCATCCAGAGCAGAAGATTATATTTTGAGCAGGCCCTTTGTTGTGATTTGATTAATTTTCCAAGGGGGGAAAATGAATTTCTTTAAACTAAAACATCTTATTTATTTAACAGTTTGCTTAAGCTTTTTGGTGATATCACCCAGCCAAGTTCAAACCGTTGAGAATACACGCTTTTGGATGAAGATCCAAGCAACTGATAAGTTCCAAAGAAGTGTAATTGCTGACACTGGTGTGAGTATCGAAACAACACTTGAAGACTATGTTATTGCAACTGGCACTCTTGCTGAGCTCAATGCAGTAAAAAAATTAGGCTGGCTTGAAACAAGTTTTGCACTTACTTCCGCAATGGATTTTCCAGTTGAAGACGAGTTATTTCATAATTACACAGAGCTTACTGAAGCCCTACAAAGTTTAGCCGCTCAACATAGTGATATTATGCAGTTGAGCTCTGCTGGTAAATCTCTTGAACAGCGTGAAATTTGGTCGGTACGTGTTTCTGGAGATCTTGCTCACGCAGATGAATTACCTGGAATTATCTTCATGGGTGGCCATCATGCTCGCGAACACGTATCTGTTGAAATGCCTCTTCTGCTTTTAAAGCATTTACTTGAAGAATACGCCAGTGGAAATACTGAAGTACAAAATCTTGTCAATAGCCGTGACATTCATATTATTCCAGCTGTGAATCCAGATGGTCTTGAATATGACGTTGCCAGCGGCAGTTACCAAATGTGGCGCAAAAACCGTAGACCTAATAGTAACGGCACATATGGTGTAGATTTAAATCGCAATTATAGTTTTAAATGGGGTACAGGTGGCTCAAGTACAAATCCAAACAGCGATACTTATATGGGGCCAAAACCATTTAGTGAGCCTGAGACTCAAGCTATAAAAAACTATGTCGAGTCTCATGAGAACATTACTGTGTTACTTTCATTTCATACATTCTCAGAACTCATCCTCTATCCATGGGGACATAAGTACGATCCAATTTCCCAAGAGCAAGACCGCTTAGTTCACCAAACAATGGCGAATAAAATGGCTGAGTGGAATCGCTACACCCCTCAACAATCTTCTGGGCTTTATATAGCAAGTGGTGACACTGTTGATTGGGCCTATGGAACTCATGGCATAATTGCATTTACTATTGAGTTAGATCCAAAATCTATGTGGGAGGGTGGTTTTTATCCAGGTCAGGATACCATCCCTAAAGTTTATGCTAAAAATATTAATCCTGCTATGTACTTGATTGAGTACGCAGATAATCCTTACCGTGTACTTACGGAACCTGCAACTTCTGCCCAACCTGCAACTGGTTGGGATGTTCAAGCTCATTCTGTGTCAAAAGATCCATCACTTTAACACCTAAACTCTGGGCGATACCGCTTAAGGTATCGCCTGGCATAACTTCATAAATTTGACCATTAGCAACTTCTCTGTTGTTAGCAACTTTATGCGACTTCTTTTTAATTTCTTGTAAAACGTATTCAATTTTTTCTTGTGGTACATGCAAAAGGGTTCCTCGTGGAATAGAGCGGTTGTAACGGCGCACTTGCCAGTTAATATGAGGATTAAATAATTGCGTCTGCTCATCATTGTTATCAAACCAGGCAAGAAGTTCTTTATAACTAACGGATCTTTCCAGTTTTAAGTCAGCTTGAGCTAAAGGTATTGCCCACTTAACATCTTTAAAATTTTTATTTGCATTCTTTTCAACCTCTAATATTGCTAAAAAACTGGCATAAAAATTTCTTGAAGCAAAACCAAAGCTTCTTCTAGAGCGTACATTTTGAATTAACTCTACAATATCTCTAGTCTCATAATTTTGAGTCATTCTGCGAACTCCAGAAGGTCCGTGATTATAACCTGTAATTGCAAGTGGCCATGATTGAAGCATGCCGTAGTTTTGTTTTAAAAGTTTGGCTGCCAACCTGGTTGCTTCTATAGGATGGTTTCTTTTATCAATAGCTTGGCTAATCATTCTGTAAGGACGAGCTGTGTAACGCATAATTTGCCATAAACCACTCGCACCTACTTTAGATCTAGCAAAAACATTAAAGGAACTTTCAACAAAAGCTAGACGTGTAAGTTCTTTTGGTAAACCGTGATCAACAAATATTTTCTCCATTTCCTCTAAATAACGGCCTGATAAATAAATGCCTGTTTGAATTCGATCTTTTTGACCAAGTTGAAATCTTAGCCGACCTCTTTGTGCTGCTAATTTAAATTTTTGCAGCTCATCAACCGTTGAAAACATTTTCCAATAACGTAAGTCTTCACCCTCTAAGTGTTCAGCTGACTGCACACTTTGTAATTGTAAGAGTCGATCGATAACTTCTTTTTTTGCATCTTTAACAAGTTTTTCACGAGCTCGTTGTTTTTGAGTCGGACTTAAACTGGCATTTTCTTTTATCTCCGTAAAATCTATTTCCTTATAAATGAAATCAATGTTTTCACTGTCATGAATTACGCCTTGATCAGTTGTATATTTTGTATAAATATTTGTCCAAAAATTAACTTGTGTTTTTAATCCCTCAGGAACGGCAAATACATCGGGTGAATAACCTAAAGCATTTTCCTGACCATTATAGGTTGGTGGCCGCCATTCTCTTGTTAGAGTAGGCATAGCATCTTTTAAGACTTCTAAGGCTACAGGAGTTGACTCATCATCGATAGCCGAAATCTCTGAACTTGGTGTTCGGATAAGAAATTCAGGCCCCACTTCGGCATTTGGTTCATCAGCAGAAAGAGGAAGAGGTTGGTTACTGAGAGCAAAAGACTGACTAAAAAAAATCCAACGAATCACGTCTTCTCCCTGTCATGAATTGATGTACTTATCTCATCGGTTAAAGTGAGTAAATTTTAAATGTAATGAGATTTAAATGTTATGTCAGGTGAATCAAGGTTTCATAGACCTAGGACTGTGATTTGATCAGTCTATAGAACCAAGATTTCAGCTAACTGATCAAATAGCTTACGAGCTTTTGCTTCTTTGCCACTGCCATTATAAATAAAAACAAAAGTAATAACTTCACCTGTTGGTCTCCCAGCATAGCCCGCTAACCCTACTACACCAGTCAAAAGGCCAGTCTTGGCTCTCACCCATCTGTGAACATCTGAGTTTTTAAAACGATTTTTTAGAGTACCATCAATTCCAGATAAAGGCAGAGAGCTTAAAAATTCAGGATAAACCTTAAAATCGTTTTTGGCATCGTTGAGAACTCTCCATAAGCCATATGGGGTAATTTTGTTATCACGAGTAAGACCAGAAGGATTTTGTAAATCGAAACTCTCTTTATCTACGCCAATACCAAGTAAATGCTTTTTTATTCTCTCCATACCACCAGCAATAGAACCTGGTTTTTTTATTTCAGCTCCCATATTTTTTGTCAGCATTTCAGCAATATAATTATTCGAGAACTTGTCCATATCTGCAACACTCTTCTCAATTGGATTGCCCTCGGCTTCAGCAAGAAGATTAGCCCCTACAGGTGCTATGCCACTGCGGACGCGACCTTGAACTTCAACTCCCCTTTGCTTTAAAAAAGATTTTAAGTTAGATCCGGCCCATAAATCAGGAGAAGTAATATTTTTATAAATAACTTTTTCTTTTTGGTTTAAAGAAATTTTTCCTTTAACTAAAATAATATCGCCAAATTTATTTTTATCTTCAATTCGACTGACAGCTATCTCAGTTGAACCTGATTTAACTGTGTTCACACTCCCACGTAAAGTTATGTAGTCATTTTCTGGATCAATAAAAATTTTGGCATCGTCACCAGGTTTTGCTCCAGGACGAATAAAAATATTTACAGAATTCCAATTAAAAGACATAGCCCCTGTGGGAGCATCGTAGGCGCGATCAACTCGACTTGACTCACGACTAGAATCAAATCTTTGCTGATCAAAAAGTGTGTCATCAACAATTATATCTCCTGTAATAGTTTTTATTTCATTTCGCATAAACTCATTTACTAAAAACCACATGGTCTCTGACACAAAGCCGGGATCTCCTCCCCCTTTTAACCAAATATTCCCTTTTAATTCATGATCTTTAATGGGTGCATTCGACAGAATTTGCGTCTTAAATTTGAATCCTGGAGGAAAAACATGCAGAGCAGTTACCGCCGTACATATTTTAGATAAAGATGCGGGAGTCATTTTTTTGTTTTCATTTAAACTAAAAAGAGATTTTGCGTCAGCACTCTGATCTGAAATAGCCAATAATCCCAGCTCTGACTCTTTAAAACCTTGTTTTTTTATTTCCTTCATAAATTGAGATTGAATAGATTCTGGACTCAGAGCTTTTGCTTGAACTCCGATAAAAAAACCAAGACTAACGAGGCTTATAATTAACATCTGTCGACCTCGATATAGACTAAATACCTTCATGTTCCCTCTACTGGTTGATGGACCTTTAAAATAAGGATATTCTTATTTTACCGAGGATAGTGTGACAAACCAGGAAAAAACGACTACGCGCCCGATCATTCTTATTGTTGACGATGAAAGCTCTACCCTAGCTGCTCTAGAAAGAGTCTTGCGTAATGATTTTAAGGTGCTAAAAGCTTCTGATGCCGAGCAAGGCATGGTGCTACTTAATCAAAACCCAGAAGTGTCTGTTATTCTATCAGACTATCGTCTGCCCAAAATGAGTGGTACTGATTTTCTAATTGCAGCAAAGCAAGTCGCACCAAATACTATTTGCGCCATTTTATCAGGCCAAGTCGATCTTAACGATTTAATGAGTGCTATAAACCAGTCAGCTATTCATCGATTGATTTTAAAACCATGGGATAATGAATACTTACGTGTGCAAATGTTAGAATGCTTACAACAGCACTCTCTTTTATCAGAAAAAAACTTACTTAAACAACTTTCTATCACTGATCCTGTTACAGGCCTTACAAACCATCGTTTTTTTCAAGAGAGTCTCAAAATCGAATTTGAAAGAGCCAAAAGACACAACAGACCTTTAGGTCTTATCATGGTTGATGTAGATCACTTTAAAAGTTTTAATGATCGCTATGGACATCCACTTGGTGATAGCCTGCTAGCCGCCATTTCAAAAATTCTTTTAAGCCAAGTTCGTGGCATTGACTCAGTCTCTAGGTACGGAGGCGAAGAGTTCGCTATTATTTTGCCAGACACTCAACTAGAGCAAGTTATTGAAGTTGCGCATCGACTCGAACGCAGTATTAAAGAAAAAAGCTTTGCTGGTATAGAAGAACAAACAATTAACATGACCATTAGTCTAGGTGTAGCCAGTTACCCAGATCATGCCGACTCTACAAGTAAATTAATTGATATGGCTGATCAAGCTCTTTATCGAGCCAAAAGACAAGGACGCAATCAAACGGTGATTGCTTCAAACTCATAGATTGCTACAATCATAAAACATGCGAAGAATTGATTGGCTTTTAGTTATATTACCACTTTTTTTTACTTGGCTAGTAGATCGACTAAGTAAACATTGGGCTACTGGCATTGAAGGTGTACTTAATTTTGGCCCACTTAATTTAGTTTTGCATCATAATCACGGTGCAATGCTTGGACTATTCTCTGATCTTCCTGCCGTGCTTAGAATCGTCAGTCTATCTACTGGTGGGGCTTTTCTTGTTTGCTCTTTTGCGATTATTCAATATCTATTACCCATTAAATCCTTACTCTTAAGAAGTGGAATGGCCATCTTGTTGGGTGGTATTATTGGGAATGTAACAGACCGAATTATTTGGGGATATGTCGTTGATTTTATAGTATTATCAGGCTTTGGAGCCAATAGTCCTGCCTTTAACTTGGCAGATGCACTTCAGTGGGTTGGCTATTTTATGATTGTCGTAGCTCTTATCAAGGAGAGTGATCTTCTTTGGCCTGAGCAAAATGCTAGAAAAAAGTATTGGATCAACCCTCAATTCCAACTTAAATACTGCTTTATTTTAGTTGGTGTGGGCATTGGGCTTTCTCTAATTGGTGGTGTTTTCTCATACACCTATTTACGCGTAACGATTCATGAGATTTCTGGTGGCGTTAACTCTAGTTATGCAGATCGCTTTTTGCTTCCTTTTGTAGCTACTTATATTGTTATCAGTCTTGCTTTTTGTACAATTCTCTTTGCTGTCGGCCGTCTTATATCTCACAGAACAGCCGGACCTCTATATGCATTTGAAAGATTTCTTGAGGATGCCATGAACGGTCAAGATAGAGCTTTAAAATTACGAGCAGGTGATGAGTTTAGACATTTAGAACAATTAGCAGAAAAAGTTCGAATTAATTTCACTTCTCGCAGCATAACTGGCGATGATTAATCAAAAATATCTTATAGTATTTTAGAATGAAGCATCAGTAATTCGATTTAAATAAAATCTTTTATTTGTATGATCTAAATAACATAAAGCCATCAAATAATCTCCATCTGGATTACGAACAATTCCAAGGGGTTTAATTTGCCGCGTTTTACCTTTTTGTGATCCGCCATCATAAACAATATGAAGGTCACTTTTATTTTCAATAGCAGCTAATATTGGCTGAAAAATAGCTTTTTGTTTTAAACCTAAAATTGAATAGTCAATCCAATAAAGTTTTTTACCTTGAAGTTTAATAAGATCTTCAAGA
>CAYMKD010000043.1:0-12036 GCA_964390435.1 uncultured Pseudobdellovibrionaceae bacterium
ACGGTAGGTCTTGTTCAAGAACATGTCGTAACAAGTAGAGAGGTTCAAATAGATCATGCTATTGAGGTGGCTTTAAGCGAAAGTTCAAATAGTAAGAAAAAGGCTCAATACAATTGGAGTGAACTCAAAAATATTAAAAGCTCTGTGTTTCAGTCAGCACTTACAAAGGTGCTGTTGGATTGGGTCATATATCTTGAAGCAAAAAATTTTGCAGTTGCTAATATCTCAAGCAAGGATCTAGTGGATGCAAAAGACAAGGTATTGGGTCGTTTATCGAGTCAATCTCAATGGCAGAAACTTGAAGTTGAAGAGAAAGAGTTAAGTGAGCAAATAGATCGGAAATTGCGAGCGCAAAAATTTATTCGTTTTAAAACCGATTCCACAGATATTTCTATTACCGACACAGAGGCTAAAGAATATTTTGATAAAAATCGTAGTAAATTTGGAACTTTGCCTTACACAGCTTTTCGCGATAATATTCGAGCTTATCTTGGGCGTCAGCAATTAGACTCTCGCTTAAGAGAGTGGTTTGAAGTTTTAAAGCGGAAGTATAATGTTAAAAATCTCTCCATTGAGTCTCGTCCATCGACAGCTCCAGCCAGCGGATCTTGATCAGGTTCTGGCTTTACCGCAACAATCACAAGAAGTGACACAAGGCTTTAATTGGCCGGCAGAGAAGCTTCAACAAGAATTAATGCAGGCAAAGGGGTGGGGGGCTTTTTTACATCGGGAGTTAGTTGCCTTTATCTTATATCGCGAAGCGCCAAAAGTATATGAGATCAGCACTTTAATATGTTCTGCCAAGTACCGTAGGCAAGGGGTAATGACGATCTTATTTAACACATGGGTTAAGAATTCTGAGCCTGATTTTTCAATTTGGTTGGAAGTCCATGAGCAAAACATTAAGGCTCGAAGTCTATACAAAATGCTTGGATTTCAAGAGGTTGGCAAACGAGCGCATTATTACCCGGACGGTGGGGCTGCTGTTTTATATAACTTCAGATAATTCCTTGCTTTTTATAAATTCGACTGCTATCAATTGCACCTGGAATGGGCTTGAAGGCCCATTTTTTTTTGCTTAAAACAGTACTTAAAAGTAACTTAAAAGGTTTAAATGCTCACGGGTTCTCAATACGATCGAATCAATCAGCTTGCCGAAGAAGTGGCAAGTCGTGAGGGATGTCGTGTTTACGATATCGACTTTGCAAGTGCAGGGAGTCATCGCACTCTAAGAGTGTTTATTGATAGGCTTGAAGGCCAGGTAAGCATTCAAGATTGCTCCAACGTTTCCAATGGTTTGAATCTTATGTTAGACGTTGAAGATATCGTACCTGGTGGAGCTTATCACTTAGAGGTTTCCTCTCCTGGTTTAGAGCGCCCCTTACGCAAAGCTTGGCACTATGAAGGTGCTATTGGTAAAAAAGTTCGCTTTCGAACAAAGCACTTTTTAGGGGATTTAGGTATTGCGGCTCCAGCTTTTCGTAGCCTTAAACAAGCCGTCGGAATTGTTGTTGCTGTTGATGGTGAAGCTGTTGATCTAAGTTTGGATAATGAAACTTACCGCTTGCCGCTGAGTGAAATTGAAAAAGCAAAGTTAGTATTTGAAATTGAAAAAGGTAGTAAAAAGAGTTTGAAGAGGTGAAAAAATGTCTGTTGAAAATATGTTCTCTGATTTAAGCCGCATTATTGAGCAAGTTGGTAAAGATAAAGGTATCGATCGTCAAATCGTCATTGAGGCTGTGACTCAAGGAATGCTCGTTGCTGCTAGAAAAAAATATGGCACCTACCGTGACATCGAAGCCTCTTATAATGAAGAGACAGGCGAAGTTGAGCTGTATCAATTTAAAGAAGTTGTGACTCCAGAGGACTTTGTTGACGAGGAAATTGAAATTCCAATGAATGAAGCTTTAGAGCTAGATCCTGAAGCTCAGCTTAATGACTCTATTGGTATTAAGCTTGAAGCCAATGATCTTGGTCGTATTGCAGCGCAAATGGCTAAGCAAATTATTTTACAAAAAGTACGCGATGCCGAGAGAGAAATTATTTTTAATGAATTTGAACAACGTAAAGGTGAAATTGCTTCTGGAATTGCCAGACGAGTTGAAAGAGGAGCTATTGTTGTCGATTTAGGTCGAACAGAGGCTTATATTCCATCTCGTGAACAAATCCCCGGCGAGCAGTATAAGCCCGGAGATCGTCTCCAAGGTTATTTACTTGAAGTAAGACAATCTACTCGTGGTCCACAAATCATTATGTCTCGAGCTGATAGCAAATACTTAATGAAACTCTTTGAAATGGAAGTGCCAGAAATTTATGACGGCATCGTTGAGATTATGGCAGCAGCAAGAGAGCCAGGTCAAAGAGCTAAAATTGCTGTTCGCTCTAAAGATGCAGCTGTTGATCCAGTAGGAGCCTGTGTAGGTATGAAAGGCTCAAGAGTTCAAAATATCGTACAAGAACTTCGTGGCGAGAAAATTGATATTGTGAATTGGGATGAGGATATTACACGCTTTGTATGTAATGCTTTAGCACCGGCTGAAGTTTCTAGAGTGTTTGTTGATGATACAAATAAAGAAATGGAAATCGTAGTTCCAGATAACCAATTAAGTTTAGCTATTGGTAAAAAAGGCCAAAATGTTCGCTTGGCCGCAAAATTAACAGGATGGAAGTTAGATATTTTATCTGAAAGTTCTGCTCATGCAAAAACTGCTGAAGCTATATTTAACTTGATGCTCATTCCTGGAATGACCGAGACGATGGCGCAAAATATCTTCCAATCAGGATTTGGTTCATTCCAAATTTTGGCCGAAGCGGATGCGGAAGAAGTAATGTCGATCCCTGGATATGATGATCCTGAAAAAGCACAAAAATTGATTTCTGATTCAATTGCTCTTATCGAAAAATATAAAAGCGAAGGCACGCCAATTCCGGCAGCTCCTGTTGCGGCAAAAGAGACAAGAGCAGTTGGTGGAGATGCAAAAGCTCAAGCAGAAGAGCGCTTAAAAGAAGAGCTTGGCAAATTGGATGAGAAAGAAAAGACGAACGAGTAATTTGATAATTGTTTTGTAAAAAGGAGTCTCTTTGACGAACCCAAAGGTTTTTGAATTTGCTAAAGAAATTGGCATGGAAACACTCTCCCTCATGGATAAAATTCGTGATTGGAAGTTGCCAGTTAAAAACCATATGGCGGAGCTAACACCGGAACTTATTGAAGAAATTCAAACAAAGTTAAAAAGTGAAAAGTCTGGCGATGGTGGCAAAAAAGTAAGTGTAAGAAAAAAAGCTCCAGCCAAGAAAAAAACTGAAGCCTCTGCGGGTAAGTCGGCCAAAGCATCTAAAACTACAAAAACGGCTAAGGCCACCAAAACAACTAAGACAACTAAAGTAACTAAGGTCACAAAGACTACAAAAGCGGCTTCGAAAGACGAAAAAACAACTAAATCAACGAGAGCTGCTAAATCAGCTGATACTTCGTCTAAAATTATTCGTCGTAAGGCAAAAGACGATGAAAAGCCAGAGGAAACGACAGCTCCTGAGACTGAAGTTGAACTCGAAGCAGCACCAACAACAATAGAAGAGGCTGTCGAGCAACCAGCTACTGTAGTAGAGCCTGAGGTTGTACAAGCAGAAGCTCCTACGGAGATTGCTGCTAAATCTGAAGAGCCTTTAGTTCCGGAAGAAGTAAAAAAAGAAAGTCGAATGGTTCGTAAAAAAGAAGTGGTTGTTGGTGCCAGTGGTACGGCTAGCTCAACACAGCCCGCTTTAGTTCCAAAAAATAATATTGTTGGTCGAATGGATTTGAGCAGAGTTTCTGGACCTCCAGGAGCTCAGGGACAGGGACAACAGCGACCTGGGGGCTTTTCAGCTAGGCCGGGTGGGCCTTTAAAAACTTCAAATAGAAATATTCGTCCTGGTTTTGTAGCTGATGCTGTTCCCATGCAGCCATTCGAGGATGTTGAGAGTCGTCGTGGACGTTTTGAAGAAAAATCTAAAAAGAAACAACCTGGTGAAAGTGGAGCTGCGGCCCCTAAAGAAGGTGAACAGGCTCATTTTGATGCTGCGGAATTTCGTAAACGTGAAATGGTTTTTCAACCAAAAAAGAAAAAAGGCCGTCTTAATCGTGAGAGTTTAAAAACGCAAATCACAACTCCAAAAGCTTCAAAGCGTGTGATTAAAGTTAATCAAACAATGAAGGTGGGAGACCTTGCTAATGAAATGGGAATTAAAGCCACGCAGTTAGTAAAAAGCCTCATGCAAAATGGAGTTATGGGTACGATCAATACCGATTTGGATTTTGATACAATTGCTTTAATTGTGCCTGACTTTGGTTTTGAAGCGCAAAATGTTTATAAAACTGCTGAAGAAGTTATTCAAGTTGTGGCTTTTGGAGATTTAGATGCTGAGTCTATTCCAAGAGCTCCTGTTGTTACAGTTATGGGACATGTGGATCATGGTAAAACATCACTTCTTGATGCCATTCGTAAAGCTGATGTGGTTTCAGGAGAAGCTGGTGGAATCACCCAGCACATTGGTGCTTATAGCGTGCAGGTTGAAGGTGGGCATACAATTACATTTATCGATACTCCGGGCCACGAAGCCTTTACTGCTATGAGAGCGCGTGGAGCCAATGTAACTGATATTGCAATTGTCGTAGTGGCTGCAGATGATGGAGTTATGCCGCAGACGATTGAGGCCATTAGCCATGCGAAGGCTGCGAATGTTCCTATCATCGTGGCTGTTAATAAAATTGATAAACAAGGTGCTAACGTAGAACGCATTAAACAACAACTCACTGAGTATGAAGTCATCCCTGAAGAGTGGGGAGGGACTAATATATTCTGCGAAGTTTCTGCAATTCAAAAAACAGGGATTAAGGAGCTTTTGGAGCAAATTCACTTACAAGCAGAAATGCTTGAGCTCAAAGCAAACCCAAATCGTTCAGCTACAGGTATTGTAATTGAAAGTCGTCTTGATAAAGGGCGAGGGCCAGTTGCCACCATTTTAGTTCAAGATGGAACAATTAAAATTGGTCAAGCGATAGTGGCAGGTGTGGTGACGGGACGAGTGCGTAATTTAATTAATGATCGTGGTGAGAGAGTGACAGAAGCCGGGCCTGGCATGCCTGTTGAAATCCTCGGTCTTAAAGAGCCCCCTTCTGCCGGAGATCGATTTGATATTGTGAAAGATGATGAGTCAGCAGATAATGTGGCTCAAATTTATCGTGAGCAAAAAGAGGCTATGCAAGCAACACCTCACTCTAAGATGTCTCTTGAAGACTTGTTTTCTAAAGTAAATAAAGGGGATGTAAAAGAGCTTGCTGTTGTTATTAAGGCTGATGTGGCCGGAAGTTTAGAGGCCATTCAAGGAATGCTTTCTAAACAATCAACAGCGGAAGTAAAAATTAAAGTGATTCATGCTGCTGTTGGTGGAATCACGGCTTCAGATGTTCTTTTATCAGGAACTGCTAAGGGAATTGTTATTGGATTTAATGTTCGTCCAGATTCTGGTGCGCAAAGTGAAGCTAAAAGATTGGGCGTTGAAATTCGTACCTACTCAATTGTTTATGAGTTAGTTGAGGATATCAAAAAGGCGATGGTGGGTCTACTTTCTCCAGATGTCATAGAGAAAGTTATGGGCCGAGCCGAAGTACGAAACACCTTCTCAGTGCCTAAGTTAGGTACAATTGCAGGTTGTGCCGTTGTGGATGGCAAAATTGCCCGTTCAAACCTGGCTCGCCTTATTCGTGATGGGCGTATTGTTTATGAAGGAAAAATTGCCAGTCTTAAACGATTTAAAGATGATGCAAAAGAAGTTCAATCTGGTTTTGAATGTGGTATCGGCATTGAAAACTTTAACGATATTAAAGTTGGTGATGTCATTGAGGCTTTTGTTAAAGAAGAGGTCGCAAGAGAACTTTCGAGTCCGTTGGCGCCACCTGCAAACTAAGGTTTTTACATGAATTCTAATCCTAAAAAGAATGATCGTAGACGCGCAGAGCGCGTCGAAAGAGAAGTTCTACAAACAATAGCAGGTTTTTTAATTAATGGCTTAAGAGCTGAGCTCCCGGGTATCGTAACAGTATCTCGTGTAATGATGCCGGGGGATTTAAGAACAGCAAAAGTTTATGTGAGCTCTCTAGATGGTGAAAAAGCCACTGAAGAGGCAGCTGATATTTTGCAACAAAGAGCTTTTGAGATTCAGAGACATATTAATGAAAAGCTCTCTCTTCGTTTTTGTCCAAAGCTTAAGTTTTTTCCTGATGAATCAACAGCTCATGTTTTAAAAGTAGAGAGCATTTTAAAAGAAATTAAATCTAAAACTCCACATAGCGACTCTTAATCATTTATGAAACATGGTTTACTTCTTATTGATAAAGAGTCTGGTTGCACAAGTCATGACGTCGTTAGAGATGTACGCCAAATTCTTAAACAAAAAGAAGTGGGTCACTCAGGAACGCTTGACCCATTAGCCTCAGGCCTCATGGTGCTTCTTTTAGGCGAAGCAACAAAGTTAAGCCACTATATTACTGAGCAAGACAAAGCCTATTGGGTGAGTTTACGCTTGGGTGTTGAAACAGATACTTTGGATATTACTGGTAAAACTCTTAAAGAGAGTCCTTGCCCGTGGGCCTCCGCAGAGCAAGCTGTAGATGAGATTAAATTTAAATCTCAAGAGCTTAAGGGCGAGCTCGAACTCCCTGTGCCTATTTATTCTGCTGTAAAAGTCGGCGGTAGAAAACTCTATGATTATGCTAGATCTGAGCAAGCCGTTGAGGTGCCCACTAAAGCTATGAATTTTTACGAAGTTGAGTACTTAGGCCTTAAATCCTCTGAGGTGGAATTTCGCCTCAGTTGTTCTAAAGGAAGTTTTGTACGCTCTTGGGGACAAGTTTTAGGGCAGAAGTTGGGGTGTGGGGCAACGGTCAAGGGACTTCGTAGACTGAGCTCCAAGCCCTTTTATGTTGAAAATGCGCTTACTCTCTCAGAGCTTAAAGAAAGTAATAATTTTGAAGATTTTAAAGCAAAAGGCTCTTTTATAGCTCTTCACCAGGCTCTTCCTCACTTTAAAACCCTCAGGGTTAAGGGGCAAAGTCAGGTTTTACTCAGTAATGGGCAGATTTCTCATGATTTAAAGCGTCAGTTAATCTCGATTTTTCGCCCTGATGTGGATCAAGGAGTAAAAATTTTAGACGATTCTGAGCAATTGATGGCTCTCGTAGGGCTTGAGAAGCAAAAGGGCTTTGTTATCAGACGGGTTTTCCGTTATTGACGCAATCAAGCTGTTAGAGTAGTAAATTAGGACTTATTGCTCCCAAAGGCGACAGCCATGACGTCTTTACAAGTTTAATTAGGGTAGGTCTTGATTAAATACGGGGCTATTACTGGCAGTAAGCCAGGTTGGAGGCATTTAATGGCAACACCAAAAGCGAAAAAAGAAGAGATTATTAAAAAGTTCCGTTTATCGGATCTTGATACAGGAAGCCCCGAAGTTCAGGTGGCTCTTCTTACAGAAAGAATCAACTACTTAACAGGACACTTTTCAACACATAAAAAAGATCACTCTGGTCGCAGAGGACTTGTTAAAATGGTTACGCAACGTCGACAATTACTCGATTATCTTAAAAAGGGTGATACGAAACGCTACGCAAAACTAATTGGTGAATTAAACATTCGTAAATAAATTAAAAGGGGCTTTTAAGCCCCTTTGTTCTATATGCATATACTTTCTCAAATAAAATCTTGAGTCTTGAAGGAGTCTTAATGAAAACCACAGTTACAACTCAGGTCAGCGGAAAACAAATCACTCTTGAAACAGGGAGACTCGCAAAACAGACCGATGGTTCCGTCCTTGTTACCTGCGGTAACAATATAGTTTTAGTTACAGTAGTCTCTGCTCGTGGCGACTCAGATATGGATTTTTTTCCTCTCACTGTTGAATATGTAGAGAAATTTTATTCTACTGGAAAAATTCCAGGCGGATATTTTAAACGTGAAGCAAGGCCGACAACAGAAGCTACACTAGCTGCCCGATTAATTGATCGTCCTTTACGTCCGTTATTT
This sequence comes from uncultured Pseudobdellovibrionaceae bacterium, assembly GCA_964390435.1. GTDB lineage: Bacteria > Bdellovibrionota > Bdellovibrionia > Bdellovibrionales > Bdellovibrionaceae > CAYMKD01. The sequence goes on from CAYMKD010000043.1 coordinate 8,061, forward strand.
CCAGAGGGCTATCGCAACCAAACACAAATTGTTGCCACCATCTTAAGTTCAGATGGCAGCTTTCCAATGGAAATCCTAGCAACTTTAGGCGCTTCTGCAGCAGTTCACATCAGTGATATTCCATTCGCAGGACCAATTGCTTCTATCATGGTTGGTAGAGTAGATGGTCAGTTTGTGGCTAACCCCACTCCACAGCAGCTTGAAAAATCAGATATGAATATCATTATCTCTGGAACTCGTAATGGGATCATGATGGTTGAAGGTGAGTGTCAATTTATTACTGAAGCGGACACTCTGGCTGCTTTAAAATTTGGCCATCAGTCTTTAACACCATTTTTTAATTTACAAGATGAGCTGCGAGAGAAATTTGGTTCAAAACCTAAAAGAGCTTTTAGTCCTCCAGTGATTGAGGCAAGCTTTAAAGAAAAAGCAGAGAGTTTTTTAAAAGCAAAACTAGAAGCCGCTTTTTCTATTAAATCTAAAACTGAGCGTTACGAAGCATTTGATAATGCAAAATCTGAAGCGCAGAAGAATCTTTTAGAAGGAATTGATGACGAAAAACTATTAGCAACCCGCAAAAAAGAACTTGGTAGTATTATCGAAGATTTAAAATACCGTATTGCTAGATCTATGATTTTAGATGGTGGTATTCGAATTGATGGTCGTGATTTAAAAACAGTTCGCCCTATTGCTTGTGAGGTGGGACTGCTTCCAAGAGTTCATGGCTCAGGGCTTTTTACTCGTGGTGAAACACAAGTTCTTGGTACCGTGACTCTAGGAACTGGTGACGATGAGCAAATGATTGATTCAATTCAAGGCATGCAGAAAAAGCGTTTTATGCTTCATTATAACTTTCCTCCATATTCTGTTGGTGAAACAGGTCGCATGGGTGGACAAAGTAGAAGAGAGCTTGGTCATGGGAACTTAGCTGAGCGTGCTGTTAAGGCTATTCTCCCTGACTTTGAAAAGTTCCCTTATACAATTCGTATTGTGAGTGAAGTTTTAGAAAGTAACGGTTCAAGTTCAATGGGAACTGTATGCTCTTCGACATTATCTCTTTTAGATGCCGGGGTTCCTGTAAAAGGAAACGTGGCCGGTATTGCCATGGGATTGATCAAAGAAAGCGATAAGGTAGCAGTTCTGACAGATATTCTGGGTGATGAGGATCACTTGGGCGATATGGACTTTAAAGTTGCAGGAACTGCAAATGGAATTACTTCTCTGCAAATGGATATCAAAATTGATAGCATTAGTTTTGAAGTTATGGAGAAAGCCCTTTATCAAGCTAAAGACGGACGTGTTCATATCTTAGCTGAGATGGATAAAGTTATGAATCAACCGCGTGGTCAAATTTCTGAGTTCGCTCCGCGAATTGAGAGCATTAAAATTAGACCAGAGAAAGTGCGTGAAGTCATCGGTGCTGGCGGTAAAGTGATTCGTGGAATTATTGAAGCTACAGGTGTTAAAATTGATATCGAAGATGATGGCACTGTGAATGTTGCTTCAAGTGATCCAGAAGCAGCTAAAAGAGCTATCGCGATGATTAATGAGATTTGTGCAGAGGCTGAGGTTGGTAAAACATATCAAGGCCGTGTTGTGAAAATAACTGATTTTGGTGCCTTTGTTGAAGTATTACCAAATACTCAAGGTCTATTGCATATCTCTGAGCTTTCACACGAAAGAGTCCGTAGTGTAACAGATGTGCTCAATGAGGGTGATGTTGTTGACGTAAAAGTTTTAGACGTATAAAACTCTCTCGCAAAGCCATCATGTCTAAGGAGAACTAATCGATTGCCGTCCTCTTCTCGGCAGTTTAATAAAACAATTCTAAGTAATGGTGTTCGGATAGTGACCGAGCGCCATGATTTTTCTAAATCAGCATCTATTGGTATCTGGGTTAAAGTGGGCACTCGAGATGAGTCCTCTAAGCATAATGGAATTTCTCACTTATTAGAGCATATGGTTTTTAAGGGAACTAAAAGTCGTAGTTCTTTTGAAATTGCTAGATCTTTAGAGATTTTAGGGGGTGAACTCAATGCTTACACAAGTCGTGAGTACACTTGTTATCATGCCTTGGTTTTAGGTGAGCATTGGGAAAAAGCTTTAGATGTCCTCACAGATCTTGTCAGCAATATGCAGGTAAGTGAAAGAGATTTTAGACGTGAGAAAACAGTGGTGCAGCAAGAAATTGCTATGTCTATTGATAATAATGAAGACTATATTTTTGATCAATTTTTTATGCGTCAGTTGCCTAATCACCCTTTGGGTTGGTCTATTTTAGGCACAGTTGAGACTTTGGATAATATTAAGCATAGCGATCTAAAGCGGTTTTATAAAGAGCATTATACTGGTAACCAGATTATCGTGAGTGCCGCTGGCCAGATTGATCATGATCTCATTGTGAAATCTTGCGAAAAACATTTAAAACACAAAAAGAAAACTAAGCCAAAGAAGATTAAAAAAGCTCCTAAGTTTACTCAATTTATTGATGTCATTGATAAACCTTCTGAGCAGCTGCATTTACTTCTAGGACTTCCAGCAACAAGTTTTACTGATGGCTTACGTTTTGAAGCATTTATTTTAAATGCCGTGCTTGGCGGCGGTGTTACTTCAAAAATTTATCAAAGTGTAAGAGAAAAAAGAGGGCTTGCTTACTCTGTTTACAGCTTGCTGAACACTTACATTGATAGTGGTGGCCTGCTCATCTATGCAGGTACAGAGCTTCAACATTTTAAAGATCTCTATCGTGTGATTTTACGTGAAATGAATAAATTAAAGCTTAAAGGTGTGAGTCAAGGCGACATTAAAGTTTACAAAACCCAAGTAAAAGGGAGCTTGCTGCTAGGTGTGGATGATGTTGATAATCGTATGAGCTCTCTAGCAATTAATGAAATGATTTTTAACAAATATAAATCTGTTGAGGGAATTATTGAGTCTATAGAGGCTATTAATAAAAAAACAATGCAGAAATATATGGATCAATATTTTGACTTAAATGAAATGAGTGCTTTATTACTTGGTGGTGGCTCTGGTGAGCTTAGAGATTGGTTAGTCAAGGAGACCTTAAAATGAAAAAAATAGATTTAAATATTTTAAAACGTGAAAACTTTAAAGGTGATTTGCCCGCCTATGAATCAGCAGGAGCGAGTGGGCTTGATGTAAGAGCGCAGTTAAAAGAAACCATGATTTTAAAACCAGGGGAGCGAGCCATGATTCCCACAGGGCTTAGCTTTGAAATTCCTTTGGGTTTTGAATTACAAGCAAGGCCCCGTAGTGGTTGGGCAGCAAAGCAAGGAATGACTCTTTTAAACACTCCTGGAACCATTGATGCTGATTATCGTGGTGAAGTTAAAATTATAGCTATTAATTTGGGCCTTGAACCTGTTGAAATAAAAGACCAAGACCGTATTGCCCAACTTGTGTTATGCCCTGTTTATCAAGCAGAGTTTCATGTGGTTTCAAGTCTATCTGAAACCAAGCGTGGCGAAGGTGGTTTTGGCTCTACGGGTAAATAGCGCCAGGCCCTGTAAAAAACATCTACAGTTTCTTTAAAACTATATAATTGTTTGGTTAATTTTTTTAGTTTGCATGTCAAGTTCCGATGTTTATGTGTGTGCTGGTAGAGCATAAATATCGGAGATTTTAATGTTACAAAATCTAAAAAATAATAAGGGCAATACCCTAATGATGGTGGTTGTCGCCGGAGCTCTGGTGAGTATGATTTCTCTTGCAGCAGCACAAATGATTTCGCAGATGCGAGGGCAAGCAGCACAGTTAGAAGCTGCAGTTGAAACGGGCAGTCTAGAAGGGGTTATTGCTCGAACTATTACAGATAGTGCATCATGTACAAATTCTCTTAAAACAAAAACGGTTAACACCGGGAGTTTTGCAGCAGGTCAACCAATTACATTTCAGTTGCCCGGTAGTACGACAAACATCGCAGCCAACCAAGACTATGGCCCAGTGAGAGTGACTG
>CAYMKD010000044.1:0-10679 GCA_964390435.1 uncultured Pseudobdellovibrionaceae bacterium
GGTAATGTTTTTGTAAGAGATGACTTAAGTTTTTTAACTCGATGTAAAATACAAATGGTTGTATGCGCGGAAACTTCGATTATAGCAGCTATTGATAAATATTACGGTGGGCGCATTAAAATGGACTCTTTAACTGAGTCTGATAAGGGGCTCGCTGATGAGTTATTAGGGGCGAGTGAGGCAGAAGTTATTGATGATGGTAGTGAGAATTCTCCTGTAGTTAAATTTGTGAATTTAATTTTATCAGAAGCAATTAGAAAAAAAGCTTCTGATATTCACATTGAACCGTATGAAAAACGTTTTCGAGTTAGATTTAGAATTGATGGCATTCTGTTAGAAACAGTACAGCCTCCTCAAGGGGCCGCTGCAGCTGTTTCTAGTCGTATTAAAATTATGGCAAAACTTGATATCGCCGAGAAAAGACGTCCACAAGATGGTCGTTTAAAAGTGCGTATGCAAAATGGCCAAGAGATTGATTTTCGAGTTAGCACTTTACCGACTCTGTGGGGTGAGAAGGTGGTTTTGAGGCTTTTAGATAGAAGTAATCTGCAGCTGGATATGACAAAACTTGGTTTTGAACCAGATGATTTAAAAATTTTTAAAGATATCATTCAATTGCCACAAGGTATGGTCCTCATTACTGGCCCAACTGGGAGTGGTAAGACGACAACTATTTACTCAGCTTTATCTGAGTTGAATCAAAATGATGTTAATATATGTACTGCCGAAGATCCGGTCGAATTTAATTTAGAAGGTATTAACCAAGTACAAATGAATCCGGATATAGATTTAAATTTTTCTGCCGCGCTAAGAAGCTTTTTACGTCAAGATCCGGATATTGTTATGGTGGGTGAGATTCGTGATTTGGAAACGGCCGAGATTGCATTTAAAGCAGCCTCAACAGGCCACATGGTTGTAAGCACTCTACATACTAATGATGCCCCTGCGACAATTGTTCGTCTCACAGAGATGGGTGTTCCTTCATACATCGTAACATCAACAATTTCACTTATTGTGGCACAAAGGCTTGTTGGTAAAATTTGTGAGAGTTGCAAGGTTCCTACTGAGGTAAAAGAACAAGTTCTTTTAGATCTTGGTGTGGATCCTAGTGAAGTGAGTGAGTACAAAATTTTTACGGCTCCAGGCTGTAACCAATGCAACAATACAGGAATTAAAGGGCGCGTAGCTATTTTTGAACTTATGCGAATCACTGAAAAAATACGAGATGTAATCATTGAGGGAGCCACAACAGATGGAATTCGTAAGTTGGCTCGCTTAGAAGGAATGAGAACACTCAGGAGAAGTGCCTTATTAAAGTTAAAAAGAGGCCAAACAACGATTTCAGAAGTTGTTAACTCATCCATAAAGGACATCTGATGTCTCGCTTGCAAAGCTTTATTGACTTACTACCAACAAATCATGCGCAAGAGCTACTATTGGCAGATGAGCAAGTCCCTAGATTTCGCAAACATCATGAATGGCATAATCTTCCTTTAGAAAAAATAAGCTCTCAAGAGTTAAGACAAATATGCTCTTCACTCATTTCTGAAACACAAAAAAAATGGTTACAGCAACATAACTTTGTTTCTGGAAGCACTGTTTTAGATAATTCTATAGGCATAAGATATGTTATTTCGGCCAGTCGAAATGGATATTTAGCACAAATTCGATTATTAAAATCTCAAGCACCTACACCACAAGAGCTTAGCTTGCCGCAAATGGTGAATGATGTAGCAATTAGAAGGCAAGGGCTTGTGATAGTTGTTGCTCCTAAGGAGCACGGTAAATGGACAACAATTCAGTCTTTGTTGCAATCTACCGCAGATCAGCGCTCAATTCTAATTCAAACTGTTGAGAATGCTACTAAGTATATGTCGACAAGTAAAAAATCTATTTTTCATCAAATAGAAGTTCAACCATTTCAAATGGAAGAATCTCATTGGCAGTCAGGATTTGAACAAGCTGATATTATTGCGTTGGATTTAGGGTTTCATGAAAACGTATTTTCTCGAGCTTTGGATTTAAGTGAGAGTGGAAAGCTTGTATATGTTGCTTTATCTGGTAGCTCTATTGTTGATGTAATTGAAAAACTTTATTATTTAAGCCCACCTCATAGAAGAGACAATTTTATAAATCGTCTTGCAAATCAATTGCAAGTGTCTTTAGGTCAAAGACTCCTGCCATCTGGTTCAGATGCGTACGTTTTGGCTTTAGAGGTATTGCTTGGCACACCACAAGTTAAAACAGCCCTAAGAGATAAAGATTTTAGGGGATTATCAGAAATAATGAGTAGCAGCGGTGAAAAAACAGGTATGCGTACACTCAATCAATCTTTGATCCAGCATTTAATACGTAGAAAAATTGATTTAAAAACAGCTTTTGCATTTAGTCCTGAGCCTGAAGAAATGGATCAACTGCTTAATAAAGTAGGAATTTAGGATGGCAGTTTTTAAGTATCAGGCTAAAGCTTTAAATGGAAAACTCTTTACTGGTGAGATGGAGGCTATTGACGATAGCCAGGTTCGCACTAAACTGAGAAGTCAGCAGTTAATACCTATTAAAATATCAGTATTGCAAAAACAGGCTGTAGCTAAGTCAAATGAGGGAGCAAAGGATACTTTTAGCTCACTCTTTGCCTCAAGACCGAGTGGTAAAGATATAAAAATTTTCACAAGACAATTTGCAACTCTTTTAAATGCCGGAATTCCCATAGTAGATGCCTTAGCTATATTAAGTAATGGTTTAAGGCAGGGAATTTTAAAAGAATCTATAGCTCAGGTAAAATTATCTATTGAAAATGGGAAACGATTAGCAGAGTCAATGGCAAAGCATCCTCTAGTGTTTGATCGATTTTATGTAAATATGGTTAGAGCTGGCGAAGAGGCTGGTATACTTGATAGTATTTTAAGTAGACTTGCAATTTATATAGAGAAAACAGAAAAGCTTAAGGCGCAAATTAAAGGGGCGCTCTGGTATCCAACAGCTATTATCACAGTGGCTATGGCAGTTATTGCTGGTATCTTAGTTTTTATTATTCCTAAGTTTCAGGTAATGTATACGAGCTCGGCAAGAGAATTGCCAGCTATCACCCAAATGGTAGTTAATTTAAGTCAGACGGTGACTGAAAAATGGTACTTTATTTTAGCAGCTCTTGTTTTATCACCTTTTTTATTTTTAGCCTATTATCGTTCGCCTGAAGGGCAAAGATTTTTTGATCGCCTTTTCCTAAATTTACCTTTATTTGGTGAGGTTATTCAAAAATCATCAATGGCAAAATTATCTCGTACTCTTTCTACATTATTGGGCTCTGGAGTAGGAATGATTGAGGCAATTGAAATTGCATCACGTACAGCAGGCAACTATGTCATAGAAGAGTCTCTGCAAAAATGTAAAGAAAGTGTCGTGAGTGGTAAGCCGCTTGCGCAACCACTTTCTAAAGAGAAAGTTTTCCCAGATATGGTTGTGCAAATGATAGCTATTGGAGAGCAGAGTGGAACATTAGATAGTATGTTAAGTAAGATTGCAGATTTTTATGAAGATGAAGTAGATGTTGCAGTGAAAGCACTGACTTCAATGATTGAGCCTCTACTTATGGTTGTTCTTGGTGGAATTATTGCCTTTCTAATGATTGCTATGTACATGCCAATATTTGGTATGGCTGATGTGGCTGGCGGTTAATGAACTCACAAATTAAAAACCTTATTAATACTCATCCTTGGTATTTACTCACAGTTGTTCGTTTGGGGCTTTTATTTACATTATTATTAGTCGTAGTTGCTTCTCAATTAATTCAAAGTTTGTTCATTAATATTGATTTTATTGTTCCTGTTTACAGTTTAATGATGTTTGGATTTTGTCATTATTTTATAACAATTGCAGCTGCACAAAGTTTTATTAAAAATAGTTCTTTGCAAGTTCTCTCATTTGCTCTTGATATTATATTAGTGACGGCACTTTTATATTTTTCTGGTCTGAATCAATCCATGTTTCTTTTTATGTACTTAGTTAATATCATGGCAACAGGATTTATTTTTCGTTTGCGTGGTGCATTTATAAATGCGCTTGTTTCATCCATTTTATTTACAATTCTTGTTTTGTTTAAAGGAGAGGCTTCAACGCCTTCAAACTTATTTTTGTTAATCTTTAATGATGCTGCATTTTTAGCAGTGGCTGGTTTATCAGGATATTTAAGTGAACAACTGCAATTTGTTGATCAAGAATTGCAAAGAACAGGGCAAAGTCTTAGTAGACTTAGAGATTTGCATAAAAAAGTAATTGAACAAATGCCAGTGGGTCTCATCCTCTTTAATAGTGAAGGCTTAGTGTTTGAAATGAATATCGCAGCTAAAGAGTACTTTGCTTCAGAAGAAAATCCATTAAATATTTTTTCTCTTTTGCCGCAGCTTAAAAAAACATTTATGAGATTTGTTAAAACCCAGTCATTGGTGCGAGATGAGATTTATTATAGTGATAAAGAAAAAGAGAGAGTTTTCTCAGTTAGTTTGTCTCTTGCCAGCCTATCTGGAGTGACAGAGAGTATTTATCTTTGTCTTATTGAAGATCAAACACAAATAAGAAATTTAGAACTTTCAGTAAGACGTTCTGAAAAATTAGCTGCAATTGGCAGTTTGGCTGCCGGAATTGCCCACGAAATTAGAAATCCTCTGGCAAGTATTAGTGGTAGTGTGCAGATGATGCAACAGACTTCTGCAAATGAAGATGATAAAAAACTTATGTCGATTCTTTTAAAAGAGACAGATCGATTGAATTTATTGATAACCGAGTTTTTAGATTTCTCTAGACCTGAGGAGCCAGTCAAAGATCCAGTGCACTTAAATGTTCTACTTACTGAACTTGTAAGCTTGGTTAAGGTTAATGATCGTTTAAGAGCAAATATAGATTATGAGCTCGACCTTGATAAACAAGATTGCATTAGAGGGCAAAAGGATAAACTCAAACAAGCTTTTTTGAATATACTAATTAATGGGGCACAGGCAATGAGAGAGTCTGAGAGTGCTAAACTTCGAGTAAAGACCAAAGTGCACGACAAAAGACTCACAGTGCTTATTAAGGATAGCGGAGAGGGCATGACTGAAGCTCAAAAGGCACGTCTATTTGAACCCTTTTTTACAACTAAGAAAGATGGAACAGGTTTAGGTTTAGCAGTCACTCATAAGATATTTGAAAATCATGGAGCACAGATCTTTGTCGAGAGTGAGAAGGGGCGTGGCACAGAATTTCATATTGAGTTTCCGTTATTAACAGAACAGATAAATGAAAACATGGTTGAAAAATCCTAGAAGACAAAAGACAATAGCATAAAGAGGAGAAATCACTCATGAAGTCTAAGATTTTAGTTGTGGATGATGAAGAGTCAATCCGCGAATTTTTAGAGATCATGCTCAAAAAAGAAGGCTATGAAATTACCACAGCTGAAGATGGTCAAAGAGCAATTGATTTATTAAAAAATAAAAGTTTTGATATGGTGATTTCTGATTTGCAGATGCCTAATGTAACTGGTCTTGAACTTTTAAAGCATGTTAAAGATAACTATCCTGATATGTTCTTTTTAATGATTACAGCTTTTGGGACAACAGAAACAGCTGTCGATGCTATGAAGATGGGAGCTTACGACTATCTTACCAAGCCATTTAAAATTGATGAAGTTCGAATTAATATTCAACATGCTTTAAAAAGTAGAAACTTAGAGTTTGAAAACAGAGTTCTAAAAAAAGAACTTGGACGTGAATATAGTTTCCAAAATTTAGTTGGCAATTCCGAAGCTATGCATAAAATTTTTGATTTAATTCAAAGAGTCTGCCAGTCGCCAACAAATGTTCTCATTACAGGGGAGAGTGGAACTGGTAAAGAGATGGTTGCTAAAGCCATTCACTACAATGGCCCTTTAAAAGATAAGCCATTTGTAACAGTTAATTGTGGGGCAATTCCTGAGTCTTTAATGGAGTCAGAAATGTTTGGTCACAAAAAAGGATCCTTTACAGGAGCCATTTCTGATAAAACAGGCTTATTTGAAGTAGCTAATGGTGGAACCTTATTTTTAGATGAAGTGGGTGAGCTGCCAGTTAATATTCAAGTGAAGCTTTTAAGGGCCATTCAAGAGCGTATTATTAGACGAGTTGGAGCGACCGAGGATCTTAAAATTGAAGTGCGTATTATCGCAGCTACAAATAGAAATCTTGAGGATATGGTTGAAGATGGTGGCTTCAGACAAGATTTGTATTATCGTCTGAATGTTATTAATATCAGAACTCCTTCACTTAAGGAGCGAAGAGAGGACATAACTCTTTTAGCAACCCACTTCTTAAAAAAATATAATGAGCGTTTAGGAAAGAGCATTGGCGCAATTAGCCAAGAGGCTTATGAATTATTAAAAAAGTATGATTATCCGGGTAACGTGAGGGAGCTTGAGAATATTATTGAGCGTACTGTGGCACTTGAGAGTGGTGCAACCATTTTACCTGAGAGTTTACCTCCATTTGTAAATACCCCATCTGGTCGAAAAATGGCTTCAAGTCATGAAATAGAGATCACAGATGATGGTGTCGAGCTTGACAAAATCATGGGTCAGATAGAAAAAGAGTTACTCATCAAAGCCATTCACTCGGCAGGTGGTGTTAAAAAGAAAGCAGCCAAGCTTCTTAACATCAGCTTCCGTTCGATGCGCTACCGTGTTGAGAAATACAATCTCGGCACAGTCGGTGATGATGAACTTGAAGACGAATAGGTAGCAGTTCCCTTTTACCTTTTATAATTTCAAGTTTGATTTATCTATTTGATCCCATAGCTCAACTGGATAGAGCTACGGTTTCCTAAACCGTCGATCCCCGTTCAAGTCGGGGTGGGATCACCATTATGGTTACAGCTGGCTCTCTCCCCTTCAAAGGTCCTAATTTTTATTTATATATTGAAGTCAGCGTACATTTGACGTACTTTTTTGAAAGTACGCTAAATGTACGTTATTAACAATCATAGACAAGGAGTCATATGAGTCAACAAAATCTAACGCCCAGGGAAGAGCGAATTTACGAGTTTATAAAACGCTCTATTGAAAAAAATGGCAGTTCCCCGACGCTCAGGGAAATTTGCGATGAGCTTGATTATAAAACTTTGTCTTCAGTTCAAGTGCCCCTCTCTAATTTACGTGTAAAAGGTTTTATTCGTGTGCCCATTGGAACAGGAAAAAAGCGAGCCATCGAGCTTGTTGCTCAAAAAAATATTAGTGATGTAGAGCAAATTCCACTTGAGGGTTTAGTGGCTGCAGGAAGATTAACGGAAGCTGTTCAATATCGTGATTTCATTGATGTGCCGAGGAATATACTGAAGGCAGGGGCTGAGTACTTTGCTCTTAAGGTTAAGGGAGATTCAATGATTGAGGAGTATATTGCTGATGGAGATTTAGTGGTGATCAGAAAACAACATGAAGCAATTAACGGACAAACCGTAGTTGCCATTGTGGATAATGATGCAACGATAAAAAAGTTCTATAGAAGAAAAGGTCATATTGAGCTTCATCCGGCAAATCCAAATTACTCCATCATAAAAGTGGATCCTGATGCAAATTTTAAAATTTTAGGAGTGCTTTCTAGCGTAATTCGAAGAATTGAGTAATAGGTTGAAAAGCGTTTGTACTTCTTTAGGCCAGTATCTTTTTGCTGGCCTTTTCTATAATGAAGAGTCGTTTCATGTTAAAAAATTCTAAAATTTCAACTCACTAGCCACTCTCTCATTAATTGAACAATAACAGATTGATATTTTCTGTTTTGATCTTGAGATTTTTTTTTAAAAGTATTTATAATATTCTCTGGAACTCGCAGGCTAATAAGTTTTGTTTTTGAATCCTTACCGTGCATTGTTTTTGTGAAATCATCTAAGAACTGCAGGGTTTGTTCAGGTGTCAACTTTGGCTGTTGTTTATGGATTTGTTTAGCTTTTTTCATCAAGAGCCTCCAAGGCTTTAATATCTTCTATATCTTGTGGGCGACCAGCATCTCGTTTCATTTTAATTAAAGACTCTTTTGATAAAATAGGTAATTTAATGCCGTATACAGAAATATTTTTTACTTTCATAGTGTTTAGATTATGAGTGATTATAATATCAACAATATGAGATGGGTTTTGTGGGTCCACAAAAGACCAGGCAATTAGATTTCTTTTTTCAATATATTCTTTACGAAATTTTATTAAATCTTGAGAATCAATAGGGATTTTACTTTGAAGTTTTAATTCTTTTAAAGCAGTCTCTAATTTTTTTAAATTAGCCTTTTCAAGTAAAACTACAAGGTCAAGATCGACAGTACCGCGAACAGCCCCATGAAGAGCAACAGCATAGCCGCCAGCTATTGCAAATTTGATTCTATTCTCCTGCAATTTATTTATAATTTTTAAAACCCACATTTGTATATACAAGTATATATAAATGTGTTGGCAAGGTCAATGGCTACTTATTGGATCTCGAGCCTAAAGTTCTGTGGCTTTCAGTTTCTCTTCAAACTCCTGAGCCTGCTGTTGCTTATTCCACATTGAGCAGTACTCAGCTTTAAGGGCGAGGAGAGCCTTGTGAGTTCCTCTCTCAACAATAAGGCCATCTTTGAGCACAATGATTTCATCAGCATCAACGACGGTGGAGAGTCTGTGAGCAATCATCAGGGTGGTGCGATTTTCAGAGACTTCTTTAAGAGAGGCTTGAATTTCTTTTTCTTTATGTGAGTCTAAGGCCGAAGTAGCTTCGTCAAATAATAAAATTTCAGGATTCTTTAAAATCGTTCTAGCAATGGCGACCCTTTGTTTTTCGCCACCAGAGAGCTTTAAGCCACGCTCACCTACAGGGGTTTGATAGCCTTCAGGGAGTTTTTCTACAAAATCATGAATCTTTGCCATGCGAGCGGCTTTTTGCATATCCTCTTCACTGAGCTCTGGATTGCCATAGTGAATATTATAACCAATGCTATCATTAAATAAGACCGTATCTTGTGGCACAATGCCAATATGAGATCTTAAGGACTTTTGAGTTACTTGTTTAATATCTTGAGAGTCAATTAAAATGGAGCCTTCATTAGCATCGTAAAATCTAAAAAGGAGTCTTGAAATAGTGGATTTACCAGCGCCACTGGGACCAACAATAGCTAGAGTTTTGCCAGGCTCAACTTTAAAACTAATGCCTTTTAAAATGGGTCTATTTTGATTATAGCTAAAATGAACATCCTTAAATTCAATGGTGGCATTTTTAATAACGAGATCTTGAGCTCCAGACGCATCAGAGACTGAAGTATGAACTTGGATGAGTTCAAACATTTTATCCATATCTATTAGACTGTGCTTTATTTCGCGGTAAACAAAACCCAAAAAGTTAAGTGGTAAATAAAGCTGAATCAAAAATGAATTTACTAAAACAAAATCTCCAATAGTGAGTTGACCATTCACAACACCTTGCCCTGCCATAAGCATAACTGTGACTAAACCAGCACCAATAATGGCTGATTGAATTACATTTAGAAATGAGAGGCTAAACTGACTCTTAACAGCTGCTTTTTCGTAACTAGCAAGAGAGTGATCAAATCTTTTATACTCGTGTTCTTCATTGCCAAAATATTTAACTGTTTCATAATTGAGTAAACTATCAATAGATTTTGTATTAGCTTTACTCTCCTCACTATTCATAGTTTTTCTATATTTAAGGCGCCACTCAGTAATCCATAGGGTTACAGCAATGTAGAGAATAATAGTAACTAGAATAACAAGGGCATAAGTATAATCAAAACGATAGAGAAGCACTCCTGTAACTAAAACAATCTCAAGCAGTGTTGGGACAATATTAAAAGTCATAAAATTAAGTACAAACTGAATGCCTCTAGTCCCTCTCTCAATAACTCGTGAGAGGCCTCCTGTTTGTCTTGAGAGATGAAAATCAAGTGAAAGATTGTGTAGGTGTCTAAAGGTATTTAAAGCAATAGTTCTTTGGGCATGTTGAGCGACTTTTACAAATACAAGATCTCTTAATTCGCCAAAACCTTGAACCATAATTCGAGCTAACCCATAAGCTACGATCACCCCTAAAGGTAGAACCAATGCGATATCTTTAGTAGAAAACTCATCAATGGCTATTTTTAGCAAAAAAGGGACATAGACGTTTAAGATTTTTGCTAAAGCTAAAAACGCCAAAGCTATAAGCACTCTTAATTTTAAATCTGCTCGATTTTTAGGCCAAAGATAGGTGCCTAATGTTTTAAGAGTTTTAAAGTGATTTTGTCCTGACTCATCTTCTGGTTTATAGGCTGTCTCTGTTTTCATGTGTTTTTGAGCTTATCATCAAGATTCTAGAAAAAAGTAGAATTAAATGCCAACAAGTCGTGACGCTTTATTTAAAATAGGTTAGTTTGTCAGACTTATGTCAAATCCGCAGAGCTTATTACAGGTAACAGGGGGCAAAAAAGGTTTTGGAGGACAAAACCTTTTTGAAGAGGTTACTTTTGCCATTAACGAAGGTGAGCATGTGGGAGTGATTGGTCCCAACGGTGCTGGTAAATCCACTTTATTTAAAATTCTCATTCAAGAAGAAAGTTTGGATGCGGGCTCTATGATTCGCTCTAAAATCTTATCTTTAGGTTACTTGTCGCAGCATGATCATTGGGGAGAACAGGAAACTGGTAATCAATATCTAG
>CAYMKD010000044.1:10689-11766 GCA_964390435.1 uncultured Pseudobdellovibrionaceae bacterium
ACTTTGGCAAGTCAAATCCATGGGACGTGATTTACAGGTTAAAGAAGAGATTTTCTCAAAGCCTATTTTAAGTCTCAGCGGTGGCTATCGCATGCGAATTAAAATCTTAGGACTTTTGGGGCAAGATCCCAACCTGATGCTTCTTGATGAACCAACAAATTATTTAGATCTTGAAACTACCTTATTATTAGAGAGATTTTTGCAAAATTTTAATGGAGCATTTTTATTAATTTCTCATGACAGAGAATTTTTAAGAAGAACAACGGATCATATTTTAGAGATTGAGTCAGGTGATATAACAAAGTTTAATGGTCATATTGATGATTATTTTGAGCAAAAAGAAATTTTAAGAGCTGAGCTTGAAGCTCGAGCGCAAAACCAAGCTGAGCGTAAAAAATCCATTATGGAATTTGTGACACGTTTTGGAGCAAAAGCAGCCAAAGCGAAACAAGCACAAAGTAAACTTAAAATGCTTCAAAAAATGGAAACCATTGAGTTTAAACCGATTCCTGTGACAGCTCGTATTCAAATTCCTGATCCAATTCCAGTTGGCAAAGTAGTTATTTCACTTGAACAGGTTTCACTTGGTTATGGAGAAAAAACAATTCTAAAGGATGTGTCTTTAGAAATTAAGCGAGGCGATCATGTGGCTGTTGTTGGACTAAATGGTGCTGGGAAGTCCACCTTACTTAAAGGTTTAGCAGGAACATTAGATCCCCAATCCGGCAGTAGAAAATTAGGACACCAAGTACAGATTGCCATTTTTAATCAACATGTGATTGAGATATTAGATGCGGATGATACAGTTTTTGAGTCTTTAGAAAAGACAGCAGACATAAGTGTGACTCAGCAAGACATCAGAAATATGGCGGGCTCCTTGCTTTTTTCTGATGAGCATATAAAGAAAAAAATTAGTGTTCTCTCTGGTGGTGAGAAATCAAGGGTCGCGCTTGGGCGTATTTTATTACAAAAAGTGCCCTTTTTGCTTTTAGATGAACCAACAAATCATTTAGATTTTCAAACTGTAGAAGCTCTGACTCAAGCCTTAAATAATTACAAGGGGACACTGGTTGTAGT
>CAYMKD010000045.1:0-11458 GCA_964390435.1 uncultured Pseudobdellovibrionaceae bacterium
GACACAGGCACAGCTGAAATTTTTGACACTATAAATCCTCTTAATGAAAGTCTTGTTAAATCTGCTGAAAATCTTAGTTTATCCTATCCACAGTTTAATTATCTCCCTGAAAACCAATGGCTCTTGCATCCCACCAATAATAGCTATGCTATTGTTGATTTAAATAACAACAATTCTGTAAAAACTTTTAAAATGGATACTCAACTCAATTTTGCACCAAGACTTAGCCTAGATTCTAAGTGGCTACTTTTAACAAGTTTGAAACAAAAAAACTTTGTTTCAAAAGCTCTCTCGCTAAAAGATGGCAAAGAGTTCAGCTTTAAGCAGCAAAATAACTGGCATCAATTAGGCCTTACGCAGTTATCTCAAAATCAGTGGCTCTGGCTAGAAACTGATGGGGAACAAGCGCAATTAGTAATACAAGACGAGAACCAAACTCAAGCCCTACAAAAGTTTGAAAAACAAAAAGATTGGCATATTAGCTCTCAACTCTTATTTGTACCACAAGAGCAAGAACCATTAGTTATTTTAAGTTTTGAGCAAATTGTTAAAAGTCCAGACAATCGTGGCTATATTTTATCTCAAGGTTTTTTTCAGGCCTTTTTTATGGATTCAGATCACAATATTATTAAAAGTGAAACTTGGCCATATCCTGAAAATGTAATTAAAGGATCTCAGAAATTTCCATCATCTAAAAAAAAAGTATTTTTAAAAAACTTAACCTACTCTAATTTAAATCAACGTATTTTTGCAATACTTCCAGCACCTGCCGGTAGCTATGTTTTAATGAGTCGATCTCTTACCAAAGATGACTGGTTAAGACATGGTCAGTCTGGGTGCGAGTTGCCTGATTTTACTTATGAGGTTCAATAATGAGAGCTATGAAAAAAATTCTTTTTATGATGACTTTAAGTGTTTGCTTTTTTGCAAACTCTGCACCCAAAAATGAAGCCAGATCGCCACAACAAGACGCCACAACTTTAAGAGAACAAGCACTTAAAGAACATATCTTGCCAGCTAAAGATATTACTGAACCAAAAGAAAGCCCAGCAACAATTAAAGTACAAGACCCAAAACCGATAGACATTAACACTGGTTGGCTATGGCTAATGCACTTAAAAATTCAACAGTTTGAACCCAGAGGCCGCGGCGAAGTGCGCTTAACAAGTCAGTATGACCTATCTAGTACAGGATCAACTATTTTACCTGAGTTAAGTTTAATAACCCTTCCTTTAAGAACTGTTATTAAATCTTTTCCAATGTATGCTGGATTTAATGCTTCAGTTGCTTTTACGAATCAAATGACTCACTTAGTTTTACCTTCAGGCTATTTTGTAGATGAAGCAATGCTAAATACTACTGTTAGCACACTGGGTTTTGTTTTTGGTTTTCGCCCTAAAGTTGAATCTAAAATCAGTTTTTTACTTAATCCTCAATATGGAAAAGTGAATTATACAATGGTCAGCTCTAGCCCAACTGCCCAATTTAATACAGATAGTAGTTTTCGCGGCTTTGGCTTAGTTGCCTCGTATGAGGTCAATAAACATTGGGCTACCAATTTGAGTTACTATCAAAGACAAATTACAAACGAAGATCAAGCACAAATTGCGGATATTCAAACTGATAATCTGCAGTTAGGTTTAGGTTACACATGGTAAGAATTTTTCTTCTTGTTAGCTTTATGGGCAATGCACAAGCGGCTTCTGAGTTAAAGCTCAGCCCCCAAGATGTAGCTGAGAAAGTTCTAAGTAGTGCTTATAAAACTCAAGAAATAAATCTAAACTCTCAACTTGGAGAACTTGCAACAGCCACTGCAAGAGCTCCACTTGATTGGCAACTTGAAGTAGCATCAGGAATTGAAAGTGATAAATTAAGAAGTTTTCAATACTACAATAAAGATTTAAAAAGCGATTACTATAAAACTGACCTGGCTCTAAAAAAACCTTTCAGCACTGGCACAACCATTACTGCAATGTACTCGCGCTATGAGTTAAAGTCAGAACTCAGTCCTTTTATCACACCTCAACGCCCAGAAAGACAATACTTAGACCAATATGGCTTAGAATTTGAACAAAATCTTCTTTATGATATGTTTGGTACTGCCACTAGAGCTACCATCAAAGCTGCTGATGAAAATTATGAGGCAACAAAAATTATCAGAGCTGATAGTCTTGAAGATTTAGTTTTAGAATCCATTCAGCTTTATTGGCAAACTTATGTGGCCCAAATTAACTTCAGAGAAGCTCTAGCTGCAAGAGATCGTTATAAACAAATTATAGATGTTGTAAAAAGAAAATCTCGACTAGGTTTTGCAAATCCCGGCGAATACCCTTTAGTCCAAGCCGAGTTTGAATCTCGAGAGAGGTTAGTTAAAAGCACTTCAAATGAGTACTTAGAATCTTTAGAAAAGCTACAAACTCTGCTCAAACTTCCAAAAGAGCAGGATATTCTATTCGATGCCCCCCAAAACTTGCCTCCTGTGCCAAAGCTGAAACCTGTTAATGTTGATAACTTAAGATCTGTTCGATCATCAAAAAGCAAAATTGCGGCTGTAAAAAATGAACTTCATGCAGCTAAGTGGGAAAGTTATCCTGTACTTGCTTTTGAGGCAAAATATTATGCCTCTGGCGTGGCTGAGTTAGCACAAGACTCCTATAGTGATATGCTTGCTAATAAATATCCAAATTACTATGTTGGCTTAAAGCTACAGACAACTTTTGGCTCTGACTCTCAGTCTGAAACTATTCGCAACCGCACTATTGCCAAAACACTTGAAGAAACTACTCTCAATCGTAAACTTGCAGAAATTGACGAAGGCCTTAACTCTATTGAGCGTGAAGTTCAGGCTAACTATGCAATTGCCAAAAGCACTGAGGCTGAAAAAAACTTTCGTGAAAAAGCTGTACAAGATCTTACAAAAGCCTACAGCCAAGGTCGCACTGATATAAATGTGTTAGTTGATAATTTAAATCGCTTTTTTGATTCACAAGTACTTTATGCAAAATCACTAGGTAATTATCATATAGCTCTAAATAAGTGGGCAGCCACTCGAGACGAGCTACTTCCAGATGATCAGCCTAGTGAAAAGGAGAGAAAATGAAAAAACTTATTATACTCTTTAGTCTGTGCCAGTTTTTAGTGGCTTGTCCAAGTGGCTGGAGTGATAAAACAACAAATGTTGAAGAGCAAGAGGAGCTAAATCGTCTCAATAAACTCTATGGTTCTCTCGAGGCAGTTTACCGTGGTGATGCAACAACGGCTGAAGCCCCAAACACAATATTCCCTTTTGAGCTTTCATTTTACCGTTTGTTTGAAAATGTCGGCTATAACTCAAATGGTGAGCCTATTGTAAGACCTACTTTAAATGTTCGTTACCGTAGACTGGATGCTGTTCAAGACAAAGATATTATTTTATCTGTTCGTTATGAGGAAACTACGAAAAACTTCTTTGCAACAACTGCAAAGTCAGAAAAAACTGGCGGCACAAATGTAGAGCCATTTTCAATTAGTGGTCAGCTCAGTAGTGAAACCCTTACTGGAAAAATATTTAAAAACCAGGGGGTCTTTGCTGATCTTAACGCCACCATTTACTCTAAAACTCCTTCTGCTCCAGCAGTCGGCGAAGAAAAAGAAGAGTTTGATCGCCTCAACGAGCTCTATGGTTCTTTAGAGGCTGTCTATCAAGGCACGGCGACATTAGCTTCTGATGCAAATATCAGCTTTCCTTTTGAGTTATCATTTTACCGAATGTACAAAGAAATTACAGACACACAGAGCGGGCTTGTTACAATTACACCTATTCTTAAGGCAAGGTATCGACGCACTGATGTTTTTGAAGAAGGTGATATTATTTTGTCCTCTAGATATGAAGAAAAAACTAATGAGTTTTTTTCTGCTGTACTTATATCTTCTACAGATGGAAACGCAATCTCAGAGGAAATTTCTATTAACGGAAAATTTGAAAATGGCCAACTAACAGCTGTCATGACCAGAGACCAAGGACTCTATTCGCATATAGTTGGCACAAAAACTACTAGTGTTCCTGTTGCTCCTCCCTCTCAAAATGAAGAGCTTAGAAATCGCCTTGAGTCAGCTTACCGAGCTATTGCTGGAACATACAAAGCCACTCTAGTAGCACCTGATGGTAAAAAGGGGTTTCCAGTAGTTATTAAGGTGTTTTATGCAGAAGAGCTTAGACCTAGTGGGGTTTTATGGCCATCATTAAGAGCCAACTACACCCGTCCCGACTTAATGGAAGGTATTGGAGAACGCTCACTTACTATAGCTTACCGCCCTTTTAATGTACCAACTACAATTGCTATGATCAGTGATGCTATTAACCCAGGTGGAACTGTACCAAATAGTCAGTATTTATCAGTTGTTGGGGAAATTACAGGCTCAACTCTAACAGCAGATATTACAGATCATCGTGGCTACCAAGGGCATATTGAAGCGACAAAGCAGTAGGCTGAAGTTACTTTTGTAATGATGTTTCTACCATATCGGCTAATATAATGATGCGGCGAAAGTTGGCACCAAAGTCACCTTTGCCGAGACGAGATTTAGAACGAAAGTCTACCAAGGTCTTACCGTCTTCACTTTTCTTTAATCGAACGACAATATCATCTTGAAAGCGAAAAAACCTGCTGGTAGCGACAGCTTCAATTTGACCAAGATCTTGATTTTGATAAGTCACCTTCATATCAGGTTGGCTACTAATAGCTTTAACGACTTCGTTAAAAACTACATCTAAATCTTGATCAAAAATAAACGTCTTTAATTTTCCATAAGCTTTCTGAGCTGACTCTATAAATTCTTGTGGATAACTAAAGTCACGCCCCTGATTACCTGGCAGACTTTGGGCAAAAACAAAACTTGGTGGGTTAATAAGATCTGTCGTTACATCATTGATTTTTGGAAAAGCATTTACCCACATCACAAGACCAAAGACAGCCATAACATAAAGACTCCCTGAGCTTAAAAAAAGCATGCCTGCTTGGCGCTGTCCCTTATAGAGTAGCAACAAAGATGCTATAAACTGTAAAAAACCAATGAGAATAGCAATTAAAAACATTCTAAAACTAATCATTGTTACCCAAAGCTGAAACTGAGTACCAATCAATGAAGTAAAGATTAAAACGAAGGGAATTGAAATCCATATAAAAATCATTTGCATATATAAGCCCTCTTTTTCTAGAGAACCTAGCAGCAAATGATTTTCAGGTCATGGATTAATTTTTATACTTAAAGCTCACAAGTCCAACGCATTTGAAATGATTCAGCATTACACTCCCATGCATCTATTACCATCGCCATTTTGTCACCTAAAACTAAAGTTTCTAGTACTGAAACCTGTTGATCTCCACAATTCATGGTGCGTAAGTTCATGTGAGAGTAATACGTTTCACTATTAAGTGTGAACATACTATGCTCATAATCTAAAAAGAAAATACCTCTGTTAATATATTCATTCATATCTGGGCGAATTTTATAACGTATGACCGCCGCTGGTCTAAGTCGCCCACCATAGTCCACAAGAGACTTTTCTAACTTACACTCGTTTGGTCGATTAAAAACAGGCTTCTCTTGAAAATAAATTTGTCCAATACCAATAACTCCAAGATAAGCATCCATTTCAGGCTGTGCTGAAAAGGCAGGAGCAGATAAGGTTAAAATAATTGTTAAAAATAAAGCACGCATGACAACCTCCATTGTAGTTGCAATAAAATTCTTTTGTTTTATAGGCAGTGCAAAAGTCTGGCCAAGTTAATTTTTAGTCATAATCTTTTTAAATGAGTTTTGACGAAATCTAGAATCAAAAATGTCACATTGTTGGGGCAGAAGGTCTCATTGGTTCATACGGTTTTTTACAAGTTCCACCACAACATTGGGATCAGCCAGAGTACTCGTATTTCCTAAGCTCTCAGGTTGATTTTCTGCAATCTTACGTAAGATTCGGCGCATAATTTTACCAGAGCGCGTCTTCGGCAAACCTGGAGCCCACTGAATTAAATCTGGTGTTGCAATTGGGCTAATTTCTTTTCTTACCCACTGGATTAATTCTTTTTTTAAATCCTCATTAGCAACAATTCCTGCATTTAAAGTTACATAGGCATAAATACCTTGCCCCTTAATATCATGTGGATAACCTACGACGGCAGCTTCAGCCACTTTAGCATGAGCCACTAAGGCACTTTCAATTTCAGCTGTACCTAGACGATGACCTGAAACGTTAAGCACATCATCTACTCGGCCTGTAATCCAATAATAACCATCTTCATCACGTCGACAGCCATCACCAGTAAAATAATAACCAGGATATGTAGAAAAATAAGTTTCTTCAAAACGAGCATGATCTCTGTAGATTGTGCGCATTTGGCCAGGCCAAGAATCTTTGATACACAGAACTCCTTCGCAAGCTCCACTTAATGCCTTTCCTTCAGGACTGAGAATTTCAGGCTTAATCCCAAAGAGAGGCTTGGTAGCAGAGCCTGGTTTTAAATCTGTCGCTCCAGGAACTGGAGAAATTAAAATTCCTCCAGTTTCTGTTTGCCACCAAGTATCTACAATAGGACAGCGCTCTTCACCAACTACTCGGTAATACCAAAGCCATGCCTCAGGATTAATTGGTTCACCAACTGAACCAAGAATACGCAAAGATTTTCGAGATGTGGACTTTACGGGCTCCTCTCCCTCTCGCATAAGAGCTCTAATTGCTGTAGGTGCTGTATAGAATATATTAACTTTATGTTTATCAACTATTTGCCAAAAACGAGAAACTGTTGGGTAGTTAGGCACTCCTTCAAATAATAAAGTCGTCGCACCATTTGCTAATGGACCATAGACAATATAACTATGTCCCGTAACCCACCCTACATCTGCCGTGCACCAATAAATCTCCCCATCATGATAATCAAATACATATTTATGAGTCATTGCTGCATAGACAAGATAACCACCCGTTGTATGCAGTACAGCCTTAGGTTTATTAGTTGAACCCGATGTATAGAGTATGAATAGTGAATCTTCTGAACCCATTTTTTCTGGTTCAAAGTTTGTTGGTTGTTTTTCTCTCTCTTCATCCCATAAAATATCTCGGCCCTTTTGGTAGTTCACTTGTGCTTTTGTATGACGTATGACTAAAACCTTACGTACATCGGGACATTTTTTTAAAGCTTCATCAATATTTACTTTTAACGGGATCACCTTGCCTGCTCTAAGACCTTGATCCGCAGTTATGACAAAATTAGAACCACAATCAATCACTCGGTCTACAATGGAGTCGGCAGAAAACCCACCAAATATAACTGAGTGCATGGCGCCAACTCTTGCACAAGCTAGCATTGCATAAACAGCCTCAGGCACCATAGGCATATAGATGGTGACACAATCTCCTTTTTTGACTCCATGATTTTTTAATACATGACTCATACGACAGACTTCATCATGTAACTCTTGGTAAGTGATCTTACGAATAGCCTGATTTGGTTCATCTGGCTCCCAAATAAGTGCTACTTGATTTGCTCGTTTTGGTAAATGACGATCAATACAGTTGTAACTTGCATTCAACTGAGCTTCTAGAAACCAAGAAATTTTAATTGGTTTTTGATATGAAACATCTTTGACTCTAGTCCACTTCTTATACCAGGAAATATTCTCAGCTTGCTTAGACCAAAAACCTTCGGGGTCTTCAAGAGCTTGCGAGGAGTAAGTATCAAATAATTTTTTATTGAGATGAGACTTTGCGGCTATTTCTGCTTTAACTGGTATAATTTGTGACATTTCTAATTACTCTCGCTGTCACGTGTTTAGGTCAACGAATTGATTCACATTTATGCAAGGCACTAGATTAGAAATATATGTTTTCTTCTTCCTAGAAATTTATAAAAAGGTAAGGTAAGAAAGCCCACTGGCTGTGAGTTAAATTTTAGGAGGACTTATGTCCAAAAAAGACCTATTTGGTGATGATGTTGAAGAAACAAAAAATATGGACAGTTTTGAAGACCTTCTAAGAGAAAGTTATAAACCAGCTAAAAAACTATCTGTTGGCGATAAATTTAATGGTGAAATTTTAAGTATCGGCAAAGATGAAGTTTTTATTTCTACCTCAACTCCGGTTGATGGCGCTTTGCCTATCCGGGAACTTTTGAACGAAAAAAAAGAACAACCTTACAAAGTAGGCGATCTTATTGAAGTGCAAGTCATCCGCCTAAGAGAAAATGAAATACTACTTAAAAAGGCTGGCTCTTTAGGTACAAATGATGATGTTGACAGTCTTGAAGATGCCTTTGATATGGAAATTCCTGTCGCAGGTAAAGTCACAGAAGTAACTAAGGGTGGCTATCGCATCAGCCTTTCAGGCAAAACAGCTTTTTGCCCACTCTCGCAATTAGACTATCGCAATCAAAACGAGCCAGAAAGTTATATTGGCAAAAAATTTGATTTTTTAATCACTCAATTTGAAAATCAAGGCCGCAATATTGTTGTATCTAGAAGAAAACTTTTAGATCTGCAAAAAGCAGAAAACGAAGGCAGTTTTTTACAAACTCATAAGGTTGGTGATGAGCTTGAAGGTGAAATTTTTCGACTCGAAAAATACGGCGCATTTATGCGTTCACCCCAGGGTATTGAAGCTTTAATTCCAATTTCAGAGCTAGCATGGGGGCGCCTTAAAGACTCCAGCGAGGCTGTTTCTATTGGACAAAAAGTAAAAGCAAAAATCTTAAAAATTGAAGATGGCGAGCGCATGCGTATTTCAGCTTCTCTTAAACAGGGTGAGGGCGAGCAAAACAACCCATGGTTTTCGATTCATGAAAAGTTCCCTGTTGGTTCTCAACACGAAGGCACTATTGAGAGAAAAGAACCCTATGGACTTTTTGTTAATATAGCTCCCGGCTTAACAGGACTTATGCCACGCTCTAAGTGGCGAGACTCACTTGATGCCCAAAAATTAGAAAATGCAAAAAAAGGCGAAAAACTACGCATTCAAATTGATGAAATTTTGTACGAAGATCGTAAGATGAGTTTCGGCTTACCGACTGAAGAAACAGATGACTCTTGGAAGAAACACCAAACCCAAGGTAGTTTTTCTACCCTGGGTGATGCATTTAAGAACTTTAAAAAATCTTAGTTTACGTCTTTGTAATCGGCATCGATAACATCGTCATCGCCACCTGATTTATTGCCGGCGTCAGAAGCCTGTGCTCCATCAGCCTCACCAGAAGCTTCAGCACCCGGTTGAGCCCCTTGTTTTTTATAGAGCTCGCTTGAAAGCTTATGAGATACATTTTGCAGACGCTCAAAAACACTCTTAAGTTCTGCATGATCCACTTTATTCTCGATAGCTTTTTTGCCGTCCGCAATAGCTTCTTTAGCTGCGCTGACATCGGCCTCAGGTAACGAAGCTCCGTTATCTGTGATTAATTTTTCCGTCTGATAAATCATGTTATCAAGATTGTTCTGCATAGTGATTTGCTCACGACGCTTTTTATCTTCATCTGCATGAAGCTCAGCCTCATTAACCATACGCTTAATTTCATCTTCACTAAGACCTGATTGAGCTGTGATTTTAATTTGTTGCTGTTTACCAGAGCTCATATCTTTAGCAGAAACATTCAAAATACCATTGGCATCAAGGTCAAAAGTCACCTCAACTTGCGGAACTCCGCGCGGAGCTGCTGGAATTCCCATAAGCTCAAAGCGTCCTAGAGTTTTGTTATCCGTAGCCATTTCTCTCTCACCTTGCAATACATGAATATCAACTGCTGGTTGATTGTCTGCCGCTGTTGAAAACACTTGCGACTTACGAGATGGAATTGTTGTATTTCTCTCGATAAGTTTTGTCATAACACCACCAAGAGTTTCAATTCCGAGTGAAAGAGGAGTCACATCGAGTAACAACACATCTTTTACATCTCCAGCAAGAACACCACCTTGAACAGCTGCTCCAATTGCCACAACTTCATCAGGATTCACTGAGCGGTTAGGCTCTTTACCAAAAAACTCTTTTACTGCTTTTTGAATAGCAGGAATACGAGTGGATCCACCGACTAATACAACCTCATTGATTTCTGATGTTTTAAGACCAGAGTCAGCCAAAGCTTTACGACATGGCTCCATAGAGCGTTTAATTAGATCTTCAACCATTTGCTCAAATTTAGAGCGCGTGAGTTTCATCTGTAAGTGCTTTGGCCCAGAAGCATCCGCCGTTACAAACGGAAGATTGATCTCTGTTTCTTGCGCAGAGCTTAGTTCAATTTTGGCCTTTTCGGCAGCTTCTTTTAAACGCTGTAAAGCCATTTTATCTTTGCTTAAATCAATGCCTTGGTCTTTCTTAAACTCACTCATCATCCACTCTAGGATGCGAACGTCAAAGTTATCGCCTCCAAGATGGGTATCACCATTGGTAGATTTTACTTCAACAACATTATCACCCACTTCAAGAATGGATACGTCAAAAGTACCACCACCAAAATCGTAAATGACTATTTTTTCATCTTTCTTTTTATCAAGACCGTAAGCAAGTGCGGCAGCTGTTGGCTCATTAATAATTCTTTTAACTTCTAAGCCAGCAATGCGACCAGCATCTTTTGTAGCTTGTCTTTGCGAATCGTTAAAGTAAGCAGGAACTGTCACAACAGCTTCTGTCACTTCTTGACCTAAATAGTCTTCAGCGACTTTTTTTAACTTTGCTAAAACAGCTGCTGAGATTTCCTCAGGAGAAACTTTTTTATCACCAATAGCAAAAGCACAGTCGTTGTTTTTCTTAACAACATTGTAAGGAACTAATTTAATTTCTTCTTGAACTTCTTCAAAACGTCTTCCGACAAATCGCTTTGCCGAATAAATCGTATTTTCAGGATTTGTAACCGCTTGCCTTTTTGCAATTTGACCAACAAGCTTTTGTCCATCTTTTGTAAAAGCCACTACCGAAGGAGTCGTGCGGGCTCCCTCTTCATTAACCAAAACCTTAGGCTCGCCGCCTTCCATTACCGCAACAACTGAATTTGTTGTTCCTAAATCTATGCCTATAATTTTACCCATATTTCTCTCCTATTAAACTTAAACCTAAAGTGTACTCACTTAATCTGTGGTGATATGGGGTGGAGTCAAGCTGACTCTCTTAATTTTCTTAAATATTGAGAGGTTTAGATAAATTTTAGGCTATTTTAAAGACTGTTCTGCCCTATATAACGCAAAACGTTGATAGCTACTTTTTTCGTCCGAAGAGGCCACCAGAAGCTGGTTTTACGTCCACTCCTGTATACTCAGCAATTTTGCGTAAATGATCTTCTTCTTCTTTGCTAATTTTATTAGGGAAATCCACTTGAACTTCTACAAATAAATCACCACGCCTAGCCCCTCTAAGGGAAGGCATTCCTTGGCCTGAAATTTTTAAAACTTCTCCTGGCTTAAAGCCTCTTGGAATTTCTAGTTTAGCTGTGCCTGTTACAGTGGG
>CAYMKD010000046.1:0-11399 GCA_964390435.1 uncultured Pseudobdellovibrionaceae bacterium
TGAAGTATTCTTTTAAAATATAAGGGGAATTGTTAAGAAATAGAAACAACTCTAGACCGTAGTGTCAGAAAGTTACTGAGTAATAATTGTTTGAGTAGTTTCTTGAGATTGAAGTTTTTGCTCTACAATTTCACCAACATCCTCAAGGCTTACAGGGTGAGCCTTTTCGTTTTGCACTCCATTGGTGAAATTTCTCTGAGCTAAAAATTCATTTGGATTTTTTGGATGAGATACAGATGAAAATTTCACATAGCCTTTTAGAAAGGCTAGAGGGTTTTCTCCTGGTTCGGGAAGATCTCGTAGGGCAATGCTTAAATAGGTATAAAATGTACTTAACTGAGTATCTGCCGATAGACTCTTGCTTTCAATAAGAGCCATTTCTAGATAGCGTTGTTGGAGAAAAGTTTTTAAATCATCACCAGTATATTTTGTTTCGACTTGAAAAATGGTTTGGTCAATTAGCTGGTTTTGTTTGATGAACTCAAGCCTTGATTTTTTTAAATCATTTAATTTTTGTGAGAGCTCACCTAGCTGTTGGCGCTTTTCAGGATCTGTTATTTTCTCGCCACCCACCTCTTGTAAAGTAAGCCTAATTTGCTCATCAGTCATACTGATTTGCTCTGTATTTTGCTTCTGCCATAGGCGTAATTGCTCCATCACTTCAGGTTTGGATAGAGCCTGAGTGGTCATGGAGAACAAGAAAAATATTAAAAAACAGGTTTTTTGAGTCATATTCATAGTCTTATTTAACTACAATTTTTGTGCCGACTAGGCGGTTATGTTATTGATTTTAAGCTGTTATTTAAAGCCTCAAATGTCACTTTGTCTAAAGTTTAGACATTAAAAGGTGGCCTCTTTACCTTGAGCTATTATTGTGGTTTAAATCCATAAATGAACTCTCCATGGTCTGCCTTTGAACATAAATTATGGCGTAAAATTCAAAAACAAGAGCTTAAAGGGAGCACTGTTTTGGTAGCAGTTTCTGGGGGCTTGGACTCTATGGTTTTGGCTCACGCGTTGATGACTTTATCAAAAGCAGCACAAATGAAACTTAAATTTTGTTATGTTCATCATGGGCCCGGAGAAAATTTAAAATTTCGAGATGAAAGTTTGAGATTTTTGCAAAATTGGGCGCAAATTCATGAACAAGACTTAATTTCACCAGAGGCTTCGGTCGTAGTGCTTAAAGGTGAAAAAGAGTTGCGTGAATATCGATATCAAATATTAAAAAAAATAATTCAATATTCTGGTGCGAAATTTGTTGCAACAGCACATCACCAGGATGACTTACTTGAAACAAGATTACTCAGACTTTTGCGAGGCACTGGGCCACGTGGGCTTAGGGCCATTAAAGAGAGGCGCGGCAATTTATGGCGTCCTTTGTTAGATTTTAGTAAAGCAGAGATTTTAGACTATGCTATCCAGAGGAAAATAGAGTGGCTTGAGGATCCAAGTAACCAACAAACTCATTATTTGCGCAATTGGCTGAGAAAAACCTGGTTGGAACCTTTAAAAAAAGCTCATCCGGGCCTAGATAAGTCTTTAGCTCGCTCATTAGAATTATTAGCAAACTCTTTAGATCAACTCGCTCATGTACGTAAAATGGACTTTAGCCAAGGCATTAAGAGGCCAGATTTTACTGCATTAAGTCGAGTGGAAAAAAAACAACTCTTGGCCAGCTACTTACTAGCAATTGGGCAAGAGCAGTTTACTCATAATCAGTTAGAAGAAATTATTAAACACCTGGACAAGTTGCAAAACGTCCACACATTCACATTGGCTTATTGTCAATGGCAGGTTAACGCAGAGCGGATCTTAGCCGAGCGTCTCGGCAACTCTCATTGAGGCAGTGGGTCTTACATGTTACAGTGTTAATACTTAGGCGCCTTATGCGCTCTAGGTGGGCAGAAAGGACTCTCGCATGCGCTCAACGCAAAAAACTTTGGCTCTGTGGTTCTTCTTAGTAATCATGGCTATTTTTGTTTACCATGCTTATGAAAACAGAAGTCAATCATCTATCCCTGACTTTAGTTATTCAAAGTTTGTTGAAACACTTAAAGCTGGAGAAATAGCTTCAGTTACTTTCAGGCAAGACACCAGTGAAATTGCCGGTGAGGTAAAACCTGAATTTGAAAAAAAGCACAATGGTAAGTATTTTCTAATTGTTGGTAACACTTCTGATGAAGGTTATAAGCTCGTAGTTGATAACGGCATCATTCCCAATTTTGAAAGAGGAGAGAATAGCTCTTTCTTGCAGTCCTTTTTCATTAACTGGCTACCTTTAATTTTAATTGTCGGAATGTTTATATTTATTATGCGTCAGGTTAAAGCTGGTGGCGGTAAGGCGATGTCTTTTGGCAAAAGTCGGGCCCGTCTTCTAACTGAACATAAAAATAAAATTACATTTAAAGAAGTAGCTGGAGTGGATGAAGCTAAAGAAGAGCTTCAAGAAATCGTCAGTTTTCTTAAAGACCCCAAAAAATTCACTCGTCTTGGTGGACGTATTCCCAAAGGAGTTTTACTGGTAGGCCCTCCAGGGACAGGTAAAACTCTTTTAGCAAGAGCCGTTGCGGGAGAAGCTGGAGTACCATTCTTTACAATTTCTGGTTCTGATTTTGTTGAGATGTTTGTTGGTGTTGGAGCGAGTCGTGTACGAGATCTTTTTGAACAAGGAAAAAAGAATGCTCCATGCTTAATTTTTATTGATGAGATTGATGCTGTCGGACGACACCGAGGTGCAGGAATGGGTGGTGGTCATGATGAGCGTGAGCAAACTCTTAATCAACTTTTAGTTGAAATGGACGGCTTTGAGAGCAACGAAGGCGTTATTCTTATTGCGGCTACAAATAGACCGGATGTTTTAGATCCTGCACTTTTACGTCCTGGGCGCTTTGATCGTCGTGTTGTTGTTAATAAACCTGACTTAAATGGACGCGAACAAATCTTACAAGTGCATACAAGAAAAACTCCACTTGGGCCTAATGTTGAGCTTATTAAAATCGCTCGTGGTACACCTGGGTTTTCTGGAGCCGATCTTGAGAACTTAGTTAATGAAGCTGCTTTGATTGCTGCAAGAAGTGACAAGCGCTATTTAGACATGGAGGATTTTGAAAAAGCCAAAGATAAAGTTCTTATGGGGTCAGAGAGAAAATCCATGGTTATCAGCGACGATGATAAAAAAGTAACAGCTTACCACGAGGCCGGACACACCTTAGTGGGTAAAAAACTTGTTGGACTTGACCCCATTCATAAAGTGACGATTATTCCTCGTGGAATGGCTCTTGGCGTAACGCAAACTCTACCTGAAAAAGAGAGCCATAGTTTATCAAAAAATAAAGCTGAAAATATGATTGCGTTTTTATTTGGCGGACGTGCTGCTGAAGAAATTGTATTTTCTGATTTTACCACAGGAGCTGGAAACGATATTGAAAGGGCTACAGAAATAGCTCGTCGTATGGTTTGTGAGTGGGGTATGAGTGAAAAATTGGGACCTTTATCTTACGAAAAACGAGAAAACCCGGTATTTTTAGGAATGCAGTATGGAAATACAACAAGAGATTATTCAGATGCAAAAGCTGAAGAAATTGATAAAGAAATCTTTCGTATTGTAACAACAGGTTATGAACTAGCAAAAAAAGTTCTTAATGATAATCGCGATGTTCTCAATCGATTGGCAGAAGCCCTTTTAGAGTATGAAACTATCGACAGCCAAGAAGTTGAAATGATTGTAAATGGTGCAAAAGTTGAAGAAATAGAAAAAGTCAGACGCAATAATAGTGGCGGAGGTCACAGTGCAAAAGCAGAGACTGAAGTAAAAGATGGCAAAAAAGCTGGTGGTAGTGATCCAATAGGTAATCCAGGGCCAGTAACAGCTTAATTTTATTTGAGGTTTTTGTGCTTCAACAGTTTGTCGATAATATTCAGTTTATAACCTCTCACTTGCGCGCACAAGATCTGCTCGACATGCTTTTAGTTTGGCTTGTTGTTTATAGGGTCCTTATTCTAATTAGAAAATCAGGAACTGTGCAGATGCTCTCAGGCTTGGGTATCTTGGCAATTGCTTATATTCTGAGTATTTGGTTAGAACTTTATACCTTTAATTGGCTCCTAGAGAAGTTTTTTGCCAACTTATTTGTAATTGTTGTGATTTTATTTCAAACAGAGATACGAAGAGCCTTAGCTCATATTGGTAGCAATCCTTTCTTTTCAGATGTCTCAGCAGCTCAAGAAACTCATTTGATTGAAGAGCTTGCTAAGGGAGTTGTAGGTCTTGCGCAAAAGGGCTACGGGGCTCTCATTGTTATAGAGAGAGAAATATCAATTGATTACCATATAGAGCATGGCACAGATATCGAAGCTCGTATTTCAGCAGAATTATTAATGTCTATTTTTCATCCTTCAAGCCCCGTTCATGATGGAGCAGTTCTCGTTCGCAATGGTAAAATTCAAGCGGCTGGTTGCTTTTTGCCATTGAGTAAAAACCCTGCTTTGGATCGTAATTTGGGAACAAGGCATCGTGCGGCCATTGGTTTAACTGAAGAAACAGATGCTCTTGTTCTTGTAGTGAGTGAAGAGACAAAATCAACTGGTATTGTACAAGGTGGACATCTGACACCGAATGCTGATTTAGCAGATATTCGAAGGATTTTGTATGAGGTTTACGGTTTAAAATATAAAGGCGTTGTGGCATGAAGCAAGAATCAAAAGGGCGCTTTTCAGGAATATTTTCAGAGAATTTTAGCTACAAATTAGTGGCCTTGTTTATTTCTTTAATTTTGTGGCTGACTATTTTAGGGCGAAGAGACTTTGTATTAACTAAAACTATAGAAGTCGAGCTTCTAGTAAATCCACAATATCAGTTAGTAGCACAAACTTCAGATATTGTTAGAGTGAAGGTATCAGGGCCAAGATCGGCATTGAAAAAATTCTCTGATAGCAATACCTCACAGCTTATTACACTTGATTTAGGAGATCGTGGGCCAGGTATTATAGATGTATCAATACCTATAGCCAAAATTGATTTACCCTTTGGAGTTAAGTTGATTTCTGTTAGACCAAATATTATCAGAGCTGAAATAGTTAAACTTAGCGAGAAAAAATGACAACTAAAAAAGCAGAAAAACTATTTGGCACAGATGGTATTAGAGGCAAAGCTAATACTTTTCCAATGACTCCTGAAATTGTTATGAGAGTTGGGCAAGCCATTGGTTATCTTCTGCAAAAAGAAAACGAGGGATCATCAAAGCCAACTCCTAAAGTGGTTATTGGTAAAGACACAAGGCTCTCTGGTTATATGATAGAAATGGCACTCTCGAGTGGCTTAAACTCTATGGGGGTTTACGTGCAACTTGTGGGGCCTTTACCCACTCCTGGGATTGGTTATTTAACTCGAAATATGAGAGCTTCTGCAGGAATTGTTATTTCTGCCAGTCACAATGCATTTTTTGATAATGGTATAAAAATATTTGGCGCTGATGGCTTTAAGATTTCATCAATTATGGAGCAAGAGATTGAGAGGCTTGTTAGCAATCCAACTGAGCTTTTAAAAGATGTGCCATTAGCCAATGAAATTGGTCGCACTAAGAGAATCGATGACAGTCAGGGACGCTATATAGTTTACGCTAAAAATACTCTTCCTATGGAATACACTTTAGATGGCTTGAGAATTGTTTTAGATACAGCTAACGGTGCGGCTTATAAGGTGGCCCCAGCAGTGTTTGAAGAATTAGGGGCTGAGGTGATTCTTCTGGGGAACAGCCCTAATGGTACAAATATTAATGATAAATCAGGTGCCTTGTATCCGGCCAAAGTCAGCGAGGCTGTCATACAGTATCGTGCTGATGTTGGTATTAGTCTTGATGGAGATGCAGATAGAGTGATTATGGTGGATGAGAAGGGTGAGCTCATTAACGGAGATCATATATTAGCAGCATGTGGCTTGCATATGCATAAAAAGGGCCTCCTAAAAAATAATACTATTGTAACCACACACATGAGCAATTTTGGTTTAGAGAAGGTTTTAAAAGAAAACGGAATTAAATTAGTTAAGACAGATGTTGGCGATAAGTACGTTGTCGATGAAATGAGAAAAAATGGTTATGTTCTAGGTGGTGAACAATCAGGACATATTATTTTCTTAGAACACTCAACAACAGGAGATGGTTGTATTGCTGCACTTAACATGCTTGCGGTAATGAAAGAAACAGGCAAAAAAATGAGTGAACTCAGTGCCGCTTTTGAAGATGTTCCGCAGGTATTAATTAACTGTCGTGTAAAAACAAGACAGGAACTTGATAAAATTAAAGGTTATAAA
Source organism: uncultured Pseudobdellovibrionaceae bacterium (assembly GCA_964390435.1). Lineage (GTDB taxonomy): Bacteria > Bdellovibrionota > Bdellovibrionia > Bdellovibrionales > Bdellovibrionaceae > CAYMKD01. Next base: position 6,314 of record CAYMKD010000046.1, read on the forward strand.
GCTCTTGTAGAATCTATAGAAAAAAAGCTTTCAGGAGAGGGCCGAGTTTTTGTGAGATTTTCTGGTACAGAGCCAGTTTTACGAATTCTAGTTGAAGGCCCTGATAAATTACTTATTAATGAGTTTGCAGAAGAGATTGCTAATTTTTTGCAAAAAGAACTTTCATGAAGTCCATTCGTCTCGGTGTTAACATTGATCATGCAGCCACTTTAAGACAAGTTCGAGGTGGCACGACAGCTTATCCAGATATTTTGCAAATTTCCAAAGAAGCTATCGCTGGAGGTGCTGAGCAAATTACTATTCATTTGCGTGAGGATCGTAGGCATATTCAATTGCAAGACTTAAAAATTCTCTCAGAAAAGCTCTCAGTCCCTCTTAATTTGGAAATGGCAGCAACTCTAGCAATGCAAAAAATAGCCCTTACCTACAAACCGGATTGGTGTTGTTTTGTTCCGGAGAAGAGAGCTGAATTAACGACTGAAGGTGGATTGGACGTGGTGAGGCACAGCAAGCGTCTTGTGCCCATTATTGAAAAGCTTCAGAGTAAAGGTATTGAAATTTCTTTATTTATTGGGCCTTCTGTTGAGCAAGTCAAGCGAGCCTATAAAATTGGAGCTGATGCTGTAGAGTTTCACACAGGACACTGGGTTTTATATCAAGGCAGGAGAAAAGAACTAGAATGGCTGCGCCTATGTGAATCTGCAAGATTGGCTAAGAGTTTAGGGCTTAGAGTTCATGCTGGACATGGTTTGGATTTTAAAACAGCCAAAATTATTCGCAAATTACCTTATTTAGAAGAAGTGAACATTGGGCATTCATTGATTTGTTATTCACTTACAATGGGACTTAAAGCAGCTACTAAAAAAATGAGACAAATTTTAAATGGCAGGGCTTAATGCGACTCTTACTCAGCCATCAAATTCAAGAGTTAGATCGTTATAGCCAAGAGCAGGACCTGCTGAGTGATGAACTGCTTATGGAACAAGCGGGTGTAGGTGCTTTTGTTTGGCTAAAAAAAAAGTTAAAATCTAAAATAAATAAAAGTAAATTTTTAGTTTTATGTGGGCCAGGCCATAATGGCGCTGATGGACTTGTTTTTGCCAGGGCACTTAAATCAGAGCAGGTTGAATCAGTTGTCGTTTTAGTTTTTAAAAATCTTAAACCAGATAAGCTTTGGCTAAAGCAAAAACAAAGAGCAAATCAGTACGGAGTTGTTTTTCATGAAATAAATCAGGCAGCAGAAGCTAAGGAGTTTATAGAAAAATCTGATTTTATAGTGGATGCTTTATTTGGAATAGGTCTCACTCGCCCTCTGAGTGGAGAATATTTAAATCTTGTTAACTTAGTAAATAAATCTGCAAAAAAAATAATTAGCTTAGACATTCCAAGTGGCATCGATAGTGATTCTGGGGAAATAAAAGGAGCCGCTATAAAAGCCACAGTGAGTTTAAGCTTTGGTTATGCAAAACCAGGACTTTATTTATATCCTGGTTGTGAGTTCGCAGGTAAAGTGGCTGTCTTGCCGCTCTCTTATAAAAATGAGCGTCTTGGAGACTTTAAAGAGTATTATGAATTGATTAATAGAGAAGTTGCAAAAAAACTTTTGCCTATAAGAAAAACAAATTCTAATAAATCAAGTGGAGGCAAACTTCTAGTCATTGCAGGTAATGCGGGAACTTTTGGAGCTATGTGGTTAACGGCATTAGCTGCTTACCGAGTTGGAAGTGGTTATGTTTATTTGCCAGCTGATAGGGTTGAGGCGCAAATTAGCCAGCATCCAGAAATTCTAACTGCTAATTTAGAAGAGTCTCTATCTTCAATATCATGGCAAGCCATTGTTATTGGCCCTGGACTTGGTGTTAATTCAAAAACAAAAGATCTTTTATTAAAAATAAGAAAAGTATATAAGGGCCCTGTGGTTGTGGATGCAGATGCCATTACAGTGATTGCCCAAGAAGAGATAAGGGATCTTCCTGGAAATTGGTTTCTAACACCTCATTCTGGAGAGTTATCTCGCCTACTAAAAAAAACCATAAATGAAATAGAGAAAAATCGTCTTATGGCGGTGAAAGAAGCTCATAGCAAATTAGGTTGTGGGGTTTTGCTTAAAGGCTACCGTAGTATTATTTGTTCAGATAATAAGATAAGTATTATTAAGTCAGGTAATGCAGCTTTATCAAAAGCTGGCAGTGGTGATGTTTTATCTGGTTTCATCGGTGGTTTTATGAGTCAAGGCATGAATCCTTTTGATGCTGTTAAATTAGGGGCTTACATCCATGGCGATTTAGCAGATCAGTGGGTTAAATCTGGAAGAGATTATTTATCTCTTTTACCATCAGATCTTTATGAGTGGGTTCCTAGTTATTTAAACCAACTTCGTAAGAGTGATCACAAATGAGAAGATGGCAAGAAATATTAAATCATCAAGTTATGGATAGAAGTGAACTCGAGAGTTGGGTGCATGGCATTAGTTTGCATCGTCCGTCAAGACTATTAATTCTACTAAAAGGGGAAACTGGAGCAGGCAAAACTCAGTGGGTTCGCTTTTTAATGAAGGCTCTGAGTTTTGGTGAGCTTACAAGTTCACCAACTTTTTCGTTACATAATGTTTATAAGAAAGAAGATTCTATTATTGATCACTTCGATCTTTATCGCGTGGAGAATCTTGATGAACTTGAGAGTACGGGGTTTTGGGATTTATTCACTGAACCAAATGGCTTAGTGATTGTCGAATGGGCTCAAAATTTGCCAGAGGATCTATTGCCGCACAATTGGTCTTTATGGGAAATTAGTCTTGAAGTTGTAGATGCTCATCATCGTGCAGTAAGCTTTCGGAAATCTTAGAAGCTACTTTAATGGTAGCAGCTTTAGGCTTTCTTACGCGGCTAGGTGGCGCCCTAAACTTTCGCTGATCTTTGCTGAGTACTGCAGAGCCACTCTCTCTAACAGCTGCAATGAAGCTTTGCTGGCGACATCTTTATTAGCTACTCCTAGGATTAGTCCCACAACTCTCTCTTCAAGTAGAATAGGCACAATGCTGACATGTTCTGGCGTGCTGCCATGCCATTTATTAAAAAATGCATCGTTAGTTAGATTGCCTATGACATAGCCATGATAAGGCATATGAGTTTTATAAGCGATACGAAAAACGCTATTACCTACAAGTGATATTGGATCTGGTTCTGCTTTTCTTTTTTTGAAATTCTCATCCCAACGCCAAGGACTTGCTTTCTCACCATCTATTCTTAAAACCATGCATTCATTAAAATAAAGATGCATTTCTTGAAAAACATTTCTTAAAAAATTATCAAACTTATAGCGATGACTCTGCCACACTTGATCTAAAATAGAATTATTGGCGGGGGCCTCTCCTATTGGAGATTGGTCTAAGATTTCATTAATCATATCATCCATACTGCTTGTAGTGGCAGATGGAGTTGGTGTTTTAACTTGCACTTCAGGTGTAGCGATCACAAATGGTTCTTGTGTTGTTGGAGGCGGAGTCACCATTGTAGCCTCTTCTAGAGCTTCTTTGGGCGGAGGAGGTGGTTCAATAGCCTTAGCTATCTGCGGAGCTTCTTTGGGTGGCGGTGGAGGGGGCGGCATGGTCACTGGCGAAGTTGTAGTTAAAGTAGGCGTCGGTACTGAAGTTAAAACAGTAGAGAAGTCCAAGCCGGCGGGTGCTTCTACTTGTGTGCTGTTTTCTTGCGAATTGATTATCTCAAGTGGGATTCTTGTGGGCTCAGGCATAAGCATAATTCCACTTGGAGGATCACTATCTTCTGTTGGTGGCTCTGGTGCGGCTTCAATTTCATTATCAGATTTAAGTTCAAAATGAGAAATAGCCTCTGGAGGATTTTCAGTTGGTGGCAGTGGAGTATTTTGTGGTTTAGTTGATTTTTGTAAACCCACCATATTTTTCCACCAAGATTCAAGTGCACTGAGTGGAGCTAGAACATATTGAGTATTGGGTGGCTGATGTTCAGGTGGAGAAATACAGGCAACAAAAAGAACTCCGTCCCACTCATATACGGGTAGACACTCTTCAGACCAGTTATAATAATCATGTTTTTTTATGACTTCAGGATCCGCACTCTCTACAAAAAAGAGGGAGGACAGTATCGGAAGATTGTAAGTAGATTGTGCCCATTTTAAGTATTCGAGTTCACTAATTTCTTTTTTCTTTAACGCCCAATAGAGTAAAGATCTCTCTTGTGGTTCGCTATCAAACCACTTTTGAAGTTCTGATAAATCTTTGTTAAAGGCAGTTTGCCATAGGTTGGAGCTCATCAAATTATATATCGGTAAAAACGTATTAAATTATGATACTTATCTTACACTTTTGGCTAAGGTCGAGTAACTTGGCGCTGCATTTATTGACTCATGGAAATAGCGCTGTAGATTGTTAAGTATACGGTTAAATCGGGAGGTTTTTTATGAGGACGTTTGTCTTATTTATATCAGTTCTTAGTCTAGCTTCATGTGCTCAAATGGGCGGAAAATCAAACTCTTCAACATCATCTGCACCTTCAAGGGCAGTTGCGGCGATGCAAGCCAAAAGTGGTTCTAAGGTAAAAGGGACTATTATTTTTGAACAGGCCGAGGATAAACTTCGAATTAGTTATGTTATTGAGGGATTAAAAAAGAATAGCACTCATGGTTTTCATTTACATGAAAAAGGGGATTGCAGTTCTGCGGATGCTAAATCAGCTGGTGGACATTACAACCCAACTAATGTTAAACATGGCTCGCCAGAAAGCTTAGAGCATCATGCGGGTGACTTAGGAAATATTAAGTCTGATAAAATGGGTAAAGCAGAAGGAATTATTGAGGTATCGGGCTTATCTATTTCTGGTGAAAATGCCATACAAAATACTGCTGTAATTATTCACAAAGGAAGAGATGATTATAAATCTCAACCTGCAGGAGATGCTGGGGACCGAATTGCATGTGGAGTTGTGCTTATTCAGTAAATTATGATTTTTGATAATGGGCTGTTATTACGTACGCTTATATTTATAGTCGCATTTGTTTTTTTGCTTTTTATTGAGAGCTTTAAACCTGCAAGAGAAGCAGGTTTAAAGAG
>CAYMKD010000047.1:0-11113 GCA_964390435.1 uncultured Pseudobdellovibrionaceae bacterium
ATTAGGTTCAGCTCACTTATTTGCAAAAGCGACTCACGGTTTTGCTGTGGTTCAAGTTACAGAAGATGAGTTGACAGTTAATTTTTATGATCAATATGCAAACTCAATATATTCATATCAGTTACACAAATAGCTATAAATTGAAATAATTTTCTGATGGCTTTTGGCACAACTCCATACAGTTTTTCCAAAAACCCTTCATCTCTGGAAAGGTTTTTAGAAAATCAGTGCTTCGTCTGCGGTCGTGCTCTCTAAAGAATAAATAAAAATCTTTGCGCCATTGTTTTAAATCTTTTTCAGATTGAGGAACTTGCATCCAATCTAAGATGCGTGCCAACTTTTCAATTTCCATGGCGCGAAATCCAGGCTGCTCATACGTTTCAGTTAGGTTGAGCTTCATATAAGACATCAGTTCACGAATTTGATCCTGATACTCAGCGGGGAGAACGCGCACAGATTGATAATGTGGTCCTGTTAAATGTGGAATATCTAAATGAACAGCGCGATTTGAGTTTTGATACTGAACTCGTAAATCTAAAATCCAATCTAAAAAATTTTTAAAATTAGGGATGCTTAAAGCATTAAAAGTGCACATAAAAGCAATGCGCCCTTTGGGGATACGCTCTAAATAGTTTCTGACATTTTTATTATATTGTTCAAATTTTAAACCATGGCGAATGTACTCAGCTTGTGCACCATAAGTATCAAGGCTCGTATGCAGAGAAAACGCTCGGATTTTTTTATTATTAACCAGGTTTTCGATTTTAAGCATAAAGCGCTCAAAAATAGCCTGTGGAACTCCTAAGTTAGAATTAATATCTAGTTCTAAGTTGGGGTTTGGTTTTTCATCAAGCCAATCTAAAACTCTTTCGGTGTGCTTTGATAATAAAGGCTCTCCACCCGTAATACGAAAAACTTTTAAATTTTGATAAAGCTCAGGCCACCACTTCCAAAAAGCATCAATATAAGGATTGTTATCCTCATCCTCAATAGGCATAAGCCCAGCACTGGCAAGACCTTTAGTATCTTGGTGTTTGTGTTCAGAGAGTTTGTATGGCCCGTGTTGTTTAATTTCCTCATGCCATTTAGTGCTTACGTGGGGGGAGCAGTAACTACATTTAAAATTACAAACACTGCTAAAACTAACTTCTACATATGTAGGCAAAACGTTGGCGTCCCAGGGAAGATTTTTTACTTTATCTATGTAAGGAGCAGTCCAGGTCTCATTGCCTCTTAAAATTCGATCGCTCACATGTTCTTGTGGTAAGTCCTCAATGGCCCAACACATGCTACATTCTTTAGGTCGTTCTCCGGTGAGCATTTTTTTTCTTTGTTCTTTTTTGTATTTAGTATTGTGGAGAGCCGAAGGATTTTGTGTAATTTCTTTTAAGGGAATTGGGTGAACGGGAGGCAAATAACAAGAATGAGTGGTGCCATTGAGTAAATGAATTGTAGTGTGCATCCATTTCGCCATGCAAAAGCTAGGAGAAACAGAATTGAGTTTCTTTTTAACCTCTTCTAAATTTTTTGCATCGCCGTACATGTATTTACCTTCTAATTCTTTTTGCTTGAGCTTCTACTAAACCGTCCACCATATAATTGAAATTGTAAAGTAAATCAGGCTTCATGGCTTCAAGCATATCACGCTGTGTTTTTTTGTCGATTTGCGTAAGTTTAGTTACAAGATCTAAAATAGCATCCATACGTTCAGAGGGTGACTCTAAAATGTCATAGGATTCATCCCAGTAATTGTGAAATGTTTTAAACCCCATCTCCCGCATATAACGCAGAAGATAAGGAGAGCCGACAAGCACAAAGGGTCTTGCTGCGGCAATTGGTAAAAAAGTCTTCTCTGTAATAATCCCTCTGCTTGGAAAAAAGCGAGTTTCACACGCAAGAGCTAAAAAAGCATTTCTGTAAATTTTAAGCGTGGTGTCCTCGGGGCGCATATTTGCGTCTTCAAGCATATCGGGAATTTCGTGCTTTCGTGGGTCAACGAGAGCGGGGTTTTTAGCGTCTACGGCGTAAGGAAGTTCAGATTGCATGATTTTAATTCCATGAAGAATATCTGGCCAGTGTTTCATGCTTGTCATCGGCAGATCGCAGCGCTCATTAAAAATTTCTGAATCATGTTGATGATAAAAGGTAATTTGCGAGTCTTGGTGTAAATTTTTACTTCGCAAATAAGCCACAACAATTTCGCGAAAAGCTTCATAGCGAAAATTAAAACAAGTTAAAGACTTTTGAGGTTCATTTTTAAATGTAAAAAAGTGAGCTTGAGTTTTTCTAAACAGGGCTTCATTGATTAAAAATACATCCAAAGTTTCAAATTTGAAATCTCTGTAACGAGGCCACAAACTTAAAAACTCTCCCAAGCGATAATCGCAAAGATATATAGTAGTTTTGGGCTTCATTTGATTATATCTAAAAAATAACAATAAAGCATCAAGCTCAATGCAACCAACATTTTTTTGAAGCTTTTCAGTTTCTTCAAAACTTAAATCTGTGTTAAAAAATTCAACATTTCTCCGGCCCATATGATTTTTTAAAAAAATAGGCTCATACATATAGACAGCTAAGCCCTCAGTGAGAACCCTTTGTTTTTCTTCGGGGTCTAACAGAACATTCGATATAACAGGAGTATCGCCATTCATCATAATCCATGGGCGAGACTCATTAACTAAAAAGCCAGAGGCGATTCTTTGTGCCCACTCCATATGTTTAGTGTCACAACTATGAATAATTTCTTTTTCATAGCGAAAATAGACCTCACAATTTTTTAAATCACCTCCGCCTTGCCAATTGACGACAATTGAGTGGAAGCCTGGGTGATATTCTAAAATTCTTTTGTCCATGGTGTTAGATTACTTTGCATTACAAGTGGTTTTGTTATTATGGTTAAGGCTAAGACACATGGAAGCAGAAAAAACTACGCGTCGTCCCATGGCGCAGAAAAAAAAGTCAAACTCTGTTGTCGTTTCAAGTTGGAATGAATGGGATCCCCTTGAGAGTGTGCTTATTGGTCAAGCTACGGGTGCTCAAGTCCCAGCTATTGATAAAAGTCTTTTAGCAATTAATTATGCAGATCAATTAAAACTTGCAGAAAAACTGGTGGGACCTTATCCACAAAAAGTTATTGAAGAGGCCAATGAAGACTTAAATAACCTAAGTTCGGAGCTTGAAAAGCTAGGTGTTGAAGTTTTAAGACCTTCTACAGAGTTAACGCAGCAAAAGTTTTCTAACCCTTTTTGGAGTGCAGAGAGTTATTATCAATATTGTCCAAGAGATAGTGTTTTGGTTGTTGGAGATCAAATTATAGAGTCTCCGATGCCCTTGCGCTCGCGCTACTTTGAAAGCTTTGGATATAGAGATATTTTTAAAAAGGCTATGTTAGGTGGAGCAAAATGGTATTCGGCTCCTAAGCCATTTTTAACGGATGATTGTTATAATTTAGAAAATATAAATAAAGATAAACTCACTCTAAATGAAGTGGAGCCGTGTTTTGATGCAGCTAATATTCTTCGTTGTGGTAGAGATTTATTTTATTTAGTTTCCAATAGTGGTAATCGCCTAGGTGCACAATGGTTGCAAAATATTTTGGGGCCTGAGTTTAAAGTGCATATTCTTGAGGGAATTTATTCTTTTATGCACATAGATAGCACTATTAGTTTTTTACGCCCAGGCCTTGTTCTTTTAAATCCAGAGAGAATTAGTCCAAATAAAATTCCAGAGCCGATAAATAAGTGGGATATTATTTGGTGCCCTGAGTCCAATGATATTGGCTTTCATGGTGAATATAAGCATGCAAGTCCATGGATTGGAATGAATTTACTTATGTTAAGGCCTGATTTAGCAGTCGTTGAGAAGCGTCAATTGACACTGATTCGCGAGCTTGAAAAACACAGGATAGATGTTCTAGCATTGGATATTAGACATGCTCGCACAATGGGCGGAGGATTTCATTGTGTGACACTTGATTTGCGTCGTCGTGGACAGTTGGAGAGTTATTTTTAAATAAGTGTAAAGGGGGAGGCCTAGTGAAGATCGGATTTATTGGTTTAGGTAAGCTCGGCTTGCCAATTGCCGAAACAATATCTCATAAACATGAAGTTTATGGATACGATATTAAGCCACGTAAATCTCAATCTGTGCAGATTGTGAATGAAATAAGTGAAGTTGCAAAAAAATCTGAAATCATTTTTATTGCTGTAGAAACACCTCATGCGCCAGAATACGATGGCTCAAAATCAGTACGTAACTTGCCACTTAAAGATTTTGATTACTCAATTGTTAAAACCTGTCTTAAGAGCTTAGAGCCACATCTAAAGCAAAATCAAATAGTGGTTTTGATTAGTACGGTTTTGCCTGGCACCACACGACGTGAGTTGGCCCAGCTTACAAAAGCAATGCTTATCTATAATCCCTATCTCATCGCCATGGGAACTGAACAGTGGGATTTTTTAAATCCTGAAATGGTTATTATTGGCTCAGAGGATGGTGCAAAGGGTATTGAGAAGTTGTGTGGATTTTATAAAACTCTTATGAGTCCGCAGACGCGCTATGTGCTTGGTACGTGGGAAGAAGCAGAGGCCACAAAAATATTTTACAATACATTTATAAGTGCCAAACTGAGTTTAGTAAATATGATTCAAGATGTGGCTATGAAGATAGGATACATGAATGTTGATATTGTAACTCGAGCTTTAGCTCAATCAACACAAAGGATAATGTCATCAGCGTACATGGTGGCGGGCATGGGAGATGGTGGTCCCTGCCATCCAAGAGATAACATTGCTTTAAGATGGTTAAGTCAAGAGTTGGAGCTTGGTTATGATCTTTTCAGCGCAGTAATTGATAGTCGAGAAGCGCAAGCTAAAAATTTGGCTCAGTTTCTCGTTCAATTGGGCTCACATATCATTATTTTAGGAAAGGCCTTTAAGCCAGGGGTCAGCTATATTACGGGGAGCTACTCGTTACTTGTTGCTGAGTTTGTTAAAGAGTTAGGTGGAAGAGTTGAATTTTATGATCCAAGAACTCAAGATATTGAAATTTCTCCTACTGAAGAAAGTGTATTTTTAATTGGTTTTTGGGATCAATGGTTAAGAGATTTTAAGTTTACCAAAAATTCAATTATCGTTGATCCATGGAGAAAACTGTCTTTGTCTGCTCAATACAGAGTTATTCATTATGGCAACTCTCGCCTGCAAATGGCTCAAGAGGTTAATCCAATTCAAATAAATAACAACCATCAAGTAAATATATGAAAATACTTTTAACCGGATCCAATGGCTATGTTGGCAGCGCTTTAAAAAATTTGCTAGGTCAAGATTTAGTTACATTGGATCGTCAGGGGTTGGCTGATATTAGAAACTGTATGAGTCAGTTATTCTTATATAGAAAATATTTAAGTAGCATTCATACAGTTATTCATCTAGCAGATATGCGTTTGCAACACTACACGAAAGAAAACATTATCGAACAAAACAAATTGCAACATGAGTTTCTTTCGCAAGTCTCTTATCTTCCAAATTTAAAAAAAGTTATTTTTGCTTCCAGTTGTAGTGTTTACGGGTGCAGTGACACAATTATAAACGAAAGCTCAGCTCCTAACCCAACAAGCTTGTATGCAGAGAGTAAGCTTAAAACTGAAGAAAAAATAAAAGAACTCGGTCTGCCACATTTGATTCTTCGCTTTGGAACTGCATTTGGATTAAGTGCACAATTAAGATTAGACTTATTGGTAAACGAATTGGTTTATAATATTATTAACTCACAAAAAATGAAGCTTTTTGATATGAAGTCTGTGCGACCATATATACATGTCAAAGATTTTGCTAGAACCCTTGTTGTCGGAACACAAAAACCACATTTTGGTCTAATTAATGTTGTTTCTCAAAATGCAAGTAAATTAGAAATTTTAGATATGGTACAAAATCTCTTTTCCAGCGAAAACGCCATAGAAATTGATGAAACAAAAAAAGATATTAGAAATTACTTTGTTGATAGTTCGCACTGTCGAAACCTTGGATTTGATTTTTTATATGATTTAAAATCCGGCATGAATGAAATAGCGGGGGCTTTAGCATGAGTATGAGACCTGAGTTAGAAATTCTTAAACAGCAAGGGATAAGTTTTAACAATCCACATGAAATTATAGAAAAGTTTGAAACCACATTGGCAACTTATTCCGGAGCACCGTATGCAGTTGCCGTAGATTGTTGTACGCATGCAATTGAATTATGTCTTCGTTATCTAAAAATTAAGGAGCCGGTTAAAATTCCTAAGCATACATATCCAAGTATACCAATGACTGTGCTAAAACTGGGCGGGCGAATTCAATGGGAGCACAAAGAATGGCAAGGCGCCTATCAGCTTGAGCCATATCCAATTATCGATGCTGGCTTAAGATTTACGCAAGGAATGTATCAACCAGGGTATTTCTTTTGTCTTAGCTTTCAACAAAAAAAGCGTCTTGCTATTGGTCGTGGCGGGATGATTCTGACCGATAATAAAAATGCCTACGATTGGTTGAAAAAAGCTTGTTACGATGGACGCACGCCGGGGCAAACCTGGAAGCAAGATGATATTGCAATGCTTGGTTACCATTATTATATGACTCCAGAAGATGCGGCTAGAGGACTTTTATTATTTAAGCAACTTCCAGAGAAAAATGCAGATCTTGGTGGGTGGCAGGATTATCCAGATATAACTAAGTTTAAAGTTTTTAATGAGTTTATAGAGAGTCATCAGTGAGACTTCTTCTGTGGAACGCTCCAGAAACAGCTCTGAGCCAGGGACTTGTTATTGCCAGGTCGGCCCAGTACTCGGGTTTATTATTAGATGATGAAAAAACAAATTTAGAGTTTTTTTTGACTTGGTTTGACCCGGGGTTTCCAGTTTATTTTTCGCAAAAAGCCAAAAATCTAAATTGTGAGATATCATGGCCCACATGGCTTACGCCTATTGTGCGCTTGCAAGACTATAGAGATCTTGAAAAGTTAAAGATATTTTTAGAATCACACCCTGAGACTCAATTGGTTTTTAATGCACCATTATATCAATTAAATCATCTTATTAAAGAGGTTAGCCAATGGGGCCCAAGAGAGATATCAATTGAAATACCATTTTCAGTTCAACCTTTTGAGTTAAGTGCCTGGATTTATGCAATTGAGCAAATTAAAAGTAACTACCCTAAGATGACTTTAAACCCTCCTTTAAGAGGAGCTTATCTAAAAAGGGACTCAGCATTTAATTGGTCTGAGGTTAGTTTAATTTGGCAGCAGCAAAACGAACTTCCTGTGGATTTTTCAATTGTGGTTCCCGTGCATAACCATTGGCCCGAAGTGTTGCTTGCTTTGCCAAGTTGGCTTGAGAGTGCACGTCAGCAGAGTAAAGAAATAATTCTTATAGATGACGGCAGCGATGAAGATCTCGAAAGTCGAAAAAAGGTTATAGATATACTTGTCGACTCAGCTGTTTCAGCATCCATTTATATTTTGCCGCGAACTCAAGCAAGGGCCAAAGGAGACGGAGAGTATAGGGCTGGGTTTGCACGCAATATTGGAGCAAGTCAGGCCAGAGGAGAGTATTTAGTTTTTATAGATGCTGATATTATTTTGCCAGACAATTATTTTTCAATTTTAAGACAGGAATGTCACGAAGCACGTATTCTTATGGCCCCTCGAGATCACATAAATATTCAAAACAATAAGACCTCTCCGTCTAGTGAAATTTTTTGGCTTGCTTTTGAAAAACAAGCCAGCCAATGGCAAGATTTAGAGCAGCCTTGGCGCTACGTCTGCACTCATAATCTCTGTATTGCGAAATCAAGATTTTGGATGATAGGCGGATTTTTTGAAGGGTTTACTCATTGGGGGTTTGAGGACGTTGAGCTTGGATATCAACACTATTTTAAACAAGGAAAGTTTTTTGCCCTACCTATAAAGGTTTTGCATATTCAAGGACCTATAGAAAAGGCAGAGCATCAACAAAATAAAAATTTAAAAAGACAGCTGCTTTTAAAAAGCGCAGAGATATTTTATCGTCAAACTTTATCTAAAGAAGTCTATCAAGCAATTGAATACCTAATTCGACCTAAATACATTTTATCTAAAATTTTAGATGTAGTTGAGAACCATGGTCTTGCAAAGTACGCACTTAAAATATGGACTCCGGTAAAACCTTTTAGTGAAGTTCATCGGAACTCAAGCGAGATGAGTGTATGGAATTAAACTCGCGAGCCTATTTTTTGCCATTGTTACTAACATGTTCTAGTCATTGTATATTTTGTAAACAACTTGGCTGCTGTGAAAATTATGATCGAGATTTAACGGACATTGAAAGAGCTCTGCAAAGAGCACACAGTGGCGAATATAAGAGAGTTATTTTTCCTGCTAACTTTTGGGATTATCCAAAGCAAGATGAATTATTAGCTCTTTGTAGTAATTATGATCTTGCGCCAGAGGTGCTAACACCACTAACACAGTTTAAAAGTTTAAGTTCATTAAAAATAAATCAAGTGAAAAAAATTTGGTACTTCAATCAGATGCAATTAAAACTCTTTTTGGAGAGTAATGAAGAAGTTCCACCTGGTGATTTTTTATGTATACCAAATAGATCTAAAAATCTTATTAATGTCTTAAATACAGCTTCTAAAACCATAAAAGAAAATTTATATTTCTACTTTCCATTTATCCAAACCATAAAAGATCCATTCTTAAGCTGTCAGGATATAGAGAAATTGAATAAAAAACTTAAGCAGCGTTCTGTGGATATTTCACTTAGACCCTATCCGGGGCTTGATATTTGGGACTTGAGAGCTGATCGTGATTTATGCTTTGAACCAATGCAGACAGCAAGCTGGCGAACCTCAGCTGTTCACCAACAGAAAATAGAAATCTCAGTAATTATACCAAGTTTTAATAATAAAGAGTATTTAAAGAATGTAATTAAGCACCTAGAAAATCAAAGCCTCAACAAAAGCAAATATGAAATTATTATTGTAGATGATGGTAGTACAGATGGGACTGAGTCTGAGATTCGCAGTAGTATGAGCAGTTGGCAGCAGACTCTTAATTTAATATATGTCTACTTTCCTCGCAAAAAACCAAGAAAAATGGGAGATGCAAACTTTCGAGCAGGAATTTCTAGAAATTTAGGAGTGAAGTTTGCTAGCGGTTCAATTTTGCTGTTTTTAGACTCTGATGTTTTAGTGCCAAATCTTTTTTTACAAAGCACGTTGGACATGCACCAGAAATATGATCTTGTTCAATGCATTCGACTGGATTTAAAAGAAGAAAGTAGTCATTCTGAAACTTGTTACAATGAAATTATTGAAACTCGAGACACGACAGCATTTGAAGGAGAATATTGGCAAACGTTTCATCAAGCTAAAAATTGGTCAGACTTGCCAGACTATTGGAAATACACTTGCTCCTATGGGCTTTCTATATCAAATGAAACCTTTAAAAGCCTTGGTTGGTTTAAAAGAAATTTTATTTTCTATGGTTTCGAAGACACCGAATTTGGATATCGTGCTTATAGAGCAGGATTAAAATTTGGCATAAATAAAACAATCACATACCATCTGTTTCATCAACCACAGAGAAGTGAATTTAAAAAATTAAAAACTTTACGACAAAGTCTCTTGGCCACCACGGCACAAATTTTTTACAGAAATAATTTATCTTCTGAAGTCTATAATAGTTTTTATTTCTATTTAAACAGAGAAGTGTCTTGGGCAAGAAATCTCTTTAGCTGTTTTTGTGGATATTTTGAAAATCTCTGGAGACCCAATTTAGAAACTATTCCATCTCAGCCACTTATTTATGATCTTTCCCGCTATGTAGAAGGTGGCGCGCAATTTTTAGAAATGCAAAAAGCCACTTTTTGGCATCAGAGAGAGAGTAAATCCTCCATTCCAAGTATCATTATTATTGATAGAGAGGCCTCGTGGAATAGCAGAAGAGATTTAGAGTATTTTTTAGAGAAATATCCGAAAACGCAGATAGTTTTTATTCCATCAAAACATTTTTTAAATTTTAAAGTTTGGATGAGACACTTAAAGGAACATGAAAATAAATATATTTATTTCCCAGCAAAAAAACATAACTATGATCCATTCATGAACCTAGACGAGCTAACTAATTGGATTCGCATTGAAAACCCTTTAGAAACGTTTAAATTAACAGATTGGCAACAGCCAACGTGGGTTACTCTTGAAAAGAGAAGGTTTTTAACCAACCCTAATCTTAATTTTTATTGGAAATTTTGGCCTAAACTAGAGGGGCCAGAGTTTATTAAAAGAATCGTTCTAAGTATTATTAACAACCCGTTGGGGCGAAGGATCTTTTTACTTTTGCTTTGGCCAGCTAAATTTTTGGAAGAGGGGCCTGAAAAATACTTAAAACTTTTACATGCAAGAAACTCTTGGCGTCCATCTGTTTATTTTGGGAGACTACAAGGCTTTTCTCAACGTATTTATGGTGAAGCTTTAAGGATATGGTCTTTTCGTTGGAAGATTAAAGTCGCATGGATTAGATTTAAATCTCATGCTTGGTTTTTCCGCAATCCAGGTGTTTATTTAAGAGAGCATTTGCCAAGACCTATTTTTAAAATAGCAGTTTTTCCGTGGTTAAAATTATTTTATTTCCTGCGCTTTCAAATAAGAAAACAACTTAATCAAACTAAAGTTAAGCGGATTTTAAAATGAATAATAATTTAAAGTTAAGTATCATTATTCCGACTTTACATGTTCCTCTTCACTTAAAAGCTCTTTTGCGCTCATTTCATAGACAGGTAGTGGACTTTAAATTTGAGGTTATTGTTGTAGCAAACCTTCCTTCAAATCGCTTAGAGCGATGGCGAGCCGAGTTCTCGGAGCCAGACTATAAATTACTTGTCTCAGGTAAAATTGGAGCTAACTTCGCTAGAAATCTTGGTTTGGCTCAAGCTTGTGGAGAAATTGTTTTATTTTTAGATGATGATTGTGAGTTTGTAGATCCAGAGTATCTTAAAAAAATTGTTGATTACCATCACAAGTTACCCAATGTGGCAGGCGTCGGGGGGGCCTATGAGAAAGGCTATATAAGTTCTTTCTTGGCAAATGAGTATT
>CAYMKD010000048.1:0-4889 GCA_964390435.1 uncultured Pseudobdellovibrionaceae bacterium
TTATTAATTTATTTATTTCCTGTTCTGCGGTGGCGTTTGGTTGACACACTTCATCTCCGTAAGAAGAAGTATATCTATAATTTTTTATTAGATCATAATGGATCTCAAAACCCTCTTTTTTTGTAGACGCTGCTATCTTAATCTCTCCATCTTCTGTTATTACGCATAGGTAGGGCTGGGTACCTGGGATATAGTTCAAAATCGAATAGAAATCATTTGCAGTAGAAAACTCTGTTATTTTTTTTACGCAAATTTTTGAATTTATATATTCAAGGTCAAAAATAAAGTATTTACCCTTTAAATATTCAATGGAATAAAGATCAAATATTTGATTCGCCAGATACATTGGTTTTAAAACAGGCTTAAATAAATACTTATCCATCCCCTCTTTAGCGGCATTTTTGTTAGAAATATAAAGTGTCTTAAAAAATCCAGGACTTAAGTCACAAGGCAAGCTAAGGAGCTTTTGAGTAGAATATCAAATAATCATTAAGGCCAAATTGTTTCATCAGACCATAATCACTCTGAGGCTTTTTGATACCTCGATAGCTTTGACGAGATTCTTGCAGAATTGCGCAGCCCAAAGCTCCTACTCCACGCCCATCTTCTAACAGACAGGGAGTTGGCAACTTGTCTTCTTCATCACGTGAACGCAAAAGTGGCAGAGCAGAAAACCCAAGAACCTTCTCACCTGTGATTTGTTCAAGACGATCAATAGGATTGTCTTTAACTAAGTGACTCGAAAAATAGCTTGGCACGATGACTGCGACTCTTTGTCCACCTGATTTTAGCTGCTGCCAGGTTTTTGCAAAATCATTAACGTTTTCAAGAAAATTATAACCACCAGTAAAATGAATATCTTTTTCAGAGAGAAGTTTAAGACCTTCTGGCCAGTCTTTAAAAAGAGTTTCATCTATAAAAACAGCACCATATGCTGAATCTGTAGTTTTTAAAGCATTTAGAAACTCACTCCAAATACGCAGTTGCTCTAAATCACCAGGGACCAATCCTAAAAAAATAATTGGGGCTGCTTGCACTTCAAGTCGCAATCTCTCATGAACTGCACGCCCCAACTCTTCAGCGTTTTTTAAAGCACTGATTTTAATTTTGGGAATTGGCTTTGGCACGAGCAGAAGTTGCACAGAAAAAACCAATCCGGCAAGACCAATAATGCATAAGAAAACAATAAAGATTTTTTTGCCCATAGACCTCAAAAAGTGTTCGGCTTTATTCGGGGTAAAAAGTGACGTAAGTTGTCTTAACTAATCACAAATTTCGACATTTTAAAAGCTAAAATAATGATGAACTCAATTATATAGGTTTTAAGCCTTTTAGAGCCTAGGCACAAAGCTTGAAATAGACTATAAAAACAAAAACTTGAATTTTGAAAGGCTTTAAAAATGCTTAAACAAAGGACTCTTACCTTAGTACTTGGCGCACTTGTAACTATCGCTTCTTTTGTAGCTTGTACGGAGGGAGGCATTCTTGGTGGCAACGATGATAATGACAACGGAATTAATACTAACAATGTTTATGTTCCTGTATGTGAAAGATCTTCGGCTGTCATTAAGGCTCTTTCTAAAGACTTAAATATTCAGTCTTGCGAAGAAATCACTGCTGATGACTTAAAGGCTGTTCATAGACTAAGTATTGTTAACTATCCCAAGTCCACATTAAAATCAGGAGATCTATCAGGCTTAAGTCAATTAGACTTTCTAGCAATTAGTGGCTTTGAAAGTATTCCAAACTATTATATGGCTAATCTGCCTCGTTTAAAAGAGCTTAGAATTGAAGATAGCGATATGTCTTCCCCGGCAGCAGAGCTTTTTGCAGGGCTTAACTCTCTTGAGATTCTTTCTCTTCGATTGCCTATTGATGCTAAAGTCTTAAAAATTATTGATTCAACTCTTTTACCAAACCTCATAGAGCTTTACATTCGAAGCTCATCTCTTAACGAAATTGCCCCTGGCGATCTTGATAGTTTGGCTTTTCTTAAAGACATAACTATTCACGGTGAATTAACTATTTTAAAAAGAAATACTTTTGACTCCTTAACTAAGTTAGAAAACCTTTCTCTATCTGAAAATAATATTCAATCCATTGAGGTCGGTGCTTTTAATAACCTATCTTCACTTAAAATTTTAGATCTTAGTAAGAATGCCATTACTTTAAAAACCTTAAATCAAAATGGACTTTTTTCTTCTTTACCTAATTTGATAGCCTTGTCTCTGCACACAAATTATATTGAAGAGTTGGATGCCGACATTTTTGAAAATCTCAAATCTCTTGAATGGTTGGCACTTGGTGATAATCGATTTAAAATAATACCAGCTAATAGCTTTATTTACCTTACCAATCTGAAAACTCTTGTTCTTTTAAGCCTGGATTACACTCGAGCTCAAATTGAAAAAATTGAAGATAAGGCCTTTGCGGGCTTAACCCATCTTGAAGTTTTGCATCTTAGCAATTTAAAGTTAACTTCTTTATCTGATGAAGTTTTTTCTGGCTTAGATTCAATTAAAGAAATCGACCTACATGGCAATAAGTCTCTTAAATCTATTTCAGACAAAACCTTTATGCAAATCTCAGATACATTAGAAGAAGTTTCAATGGCGGAGACTGCTTTAGATGCAAATTCAAACAAAATATTGGAATCTCAGTTGGGAAGCAAAGTTAAATTTCAACTGGAAGGGTTTTAAAAATGTTGCCATCAAAATCGCTCATCACAATTTGTGGGTTATCCTTATTTTTATCATTGCTGATCGCTTGTAATAACTCTAGCAATGATAACAACTCGAGAGATGATAACATTACTCCTAATGAAGCATTCGTACCTGTTTGTAACCGAAGTAGAGATATCATTGATGCAGTTAAGGAATCTCTTAAACTAGAAAACACGTCATGCACAAAAATTTCTAAAGAAAATTTAGAAACAATAAAAACGCTGGATATTAGAGCTTATAGGTCTCTAAAACTTGGTGATCTTTCTGGGTTATCTAATTTAGAAGAATTAAGAATAATGTATTACTATGATAATGAGCTGCCAGAATCTCTCTTCATGGGTTTATCAAATCTCAAAAAATTAGAGATTCACTCAGAAGTCTTAAATGGGTTTTCATCAAATTCTTTTCTAGGTTTATCTTCATTAGAATCCCTTTCAATAGCCTGGAGTCAGATAAGTGAAATAAAAGCTAAAACTTTTATTCACTTATCTAACTTGCGAAATCTTTCCATTAGGGAGCTTTCGCTTGAAACTATTGAACCGGGAGCTTTTGAGGGCTTAACACAATTAGAGTCTTTGAGATTTTTTAGTGATAAAATAAATACTATCAACGCCTCTAGCTTCAATATCTTTCATAATCTAACAGATCTTGATCTCTCCGCCCCTAATACTACCTACACTACATATACAGGGCTTCAATCTATAGAGGCTGGATCCTTTGAAGGTTTGGCTTTGCTAAAAAAATTAAATCTAAGCGGTAATAGTCTAACTAAAATTGCGGATGGAACTTTTAATGGTTTAGATAAGATTCAAGACATTGATTTGAGTAATAACAAAGAACTTACTTCTCTTGGCAATAATGTGTTTCCAAGTATTGTAGATACATTACTAGATAAGTCTGTTGATTTTTCTGGGATAACTCTCGATGCGACCTCTTTAGCTATAGTAAAGAATCAGTTGGGTGAAAAAGCACATAATTTAAAGACCTCTCACTTGCCAATGCCTTAAAAAAGGCGTAGATTGAGCTTTTGAATTAACGGACTTGATCCTAAGGACAGGTACCACATGACAAAAGCTCGCTATTTAATTATAGGCTCAGGCCGTATGGCCACTCACTGGGCTCATTACTTTAAACTCCAAAATATTGACCATTTAAATTGGTCTAGAGATCAGAATAAACCAGAGGGCCTTCTTGATGCCTTTCAACGCTGCACGCACACCCTGCTCTCAATTAGTGATCAAGCTCTAGAAGCTTTTATTTTAAAACACTGTTTTTTAACAAAAAAACCCTTAATTCATATGTCTGCTGTGAGTCATATTCCTGGCGCTTTGTGTGTCCATCCACTGATGACTTTTGGCAAAAATCTATACGACCTTGAAACTTATCATAAGATTCCTTTAGTTGTTTTTTCTGATTCTCTAGAAAACTCAGATCCAATGCCAGGTCTGACGAATCAAAAATTTTATTTACCCTTAGCTCAGCAAAGTCTCTATCACGCTTGGTGTGTAATGGCGGGCAACTTCACTACCTTATTGTGGCAAGAGTTTTTTAAAGCTCTTAAAACACAGTTTAACTTACCTCCAGAAGTAACTCTTCCGTATTTACAACAAATCACCACAAATTTAATCAATGAACCCGAAAACGCTCTCACTGGACCCATTGCAAGAAAAGATTTCTCTACTATTAATAAACATTTGTTTGCTCTTAAAGAACATCCCATGTTGCCAATTTATGAAGCTTTTATTCAGACCTTTGCTTTACACTTAAAATCCCCATCTTCTAATCAAGGAGGCTCCCATGTTGACCGCCCCTGAGTTTCTAAATAAAAAGTCACAAGCCAAAAAAATCTCAGTCGTCACCTGCTACGATTACTGGTCAGCAAAAATTATTAGTGAAAGCTCTATTGATGCTATTTTAGTTGGCGATAGTCTTGCCATGGTCATGCATGGCCATAACTCCACTCTGCCTGCAACTGTAGATCTTATGGCTTTGCATATAGCTGCCGTGGTTAAAGGGGCTCCAAAAAAGTTTATTATCGGCGATATGCCGTTTTTATCTAATCGCAAAGATCTTACTCAAAATATCGAAGCCGTACAAAAAATTATGCAAGCCGGCGCTCATGCAATTAAACTTGAAGGAGCCATTGGCAATTTAGAACTCATATCG
>CAYMKD010000048.1:4899-11027 GCA_964390435.1 uncultured Pseudobdellovibrionaceae bacterium
ATATCGCATCTTGTGCATTCTGGAGTTCCCGTCATGGGACATCTAGGGCTCACTCCACAGTCTATCCACGTGCTTGGAGGATACAAAGTTCAAGGTCGTGAAGAAAGAGTCGCCGAGGAACTCATGATTCAAGCGCAAGATTTAGAGAAAGCTGGCTGTTTTTCTATTGTACTTGAATGTGTGCCCAATGCTCTTGCGGAAAAAATCACTCAAAAACTTACGATCCCAACTATTGGAATCGGTGCGGGCATTAATACCGACGGACAAGTGCTCGTGCTACAGGATATGCTTGGATTTAATACAGATTTCAAACCTCGTTTTGTGCGCCACTTTTTAAATGGAGCTGAGTTGATGCGCCAAGCCCTTGAGGACTATCATCAATCTGTAGCAAGTGGCTCTTTTCCTAATATCAAGGAGAGCTATGAGTAAAATACTCGTACTTACCACTCCAGAAGAATTTAAAGCTTGGCGAAGAGCTCAGTCTGAGTCTGTAGGTTTTGTTCCCACAATGGGAGCTCTACATTTAGGACATGCAGAACTTTTAAAAAGAAGTTGTAATGAAAACAAAAAGACTGTTTTAAGTATTTTTGTAAACCCCACACAGTTTAATGATCCTAGTGATTTAAAAAAATATCCTAAAACCTGGGAGGCCGATCTCACTTTAGCTGAAAAAATGGGTGTGGATGTTATTTTCTATCCTGAGTTTTCTTCTATGTATCCAGATCAATATCGCTATAAAGTCACAGAGCAAGAACTCAGTAGAAAATTTTGCGGAGCTCACCGTCCTGGACATTTTGATGGCGTTCTTACAGTTGTTATGAAGCTTTTTAATATTGTTGAACCAACGAGAGCTTATTTTGGTGAAAAAGATTACCAGCAAATGCTTTTAATTAAAGATATGGCTCAGAGCTTTTTCATGAACCTAGAAATTATCCCCGTTCCTACCATACGTGAAGCCGATGGCCTTGCCATGAGTTCGAGAAATATTAATTTAACTGCCAAAGAGAGAGAGCTAGCCCCTGAGTTTAACAAAGTTTTACGAACAACTAAAACTGCCGATGAAGCTATCGATAAGTTATCTCAATTAGGGTTTAAAGTTGATTATGTCGAAGATTGGCAACAACGGCGATTTGCAGCAGCATTTTTAGGATCAGTGAGGTTAATTGATAATGTTGAAAAATAAAATTCTCTTTAAAATGACAGGTTCTATTGCCGCTTATAAAGCTTGTTATCTTATTTCTAAATTAGTGCAGAGTAATTACGAGGTACAAATTGTTGCAAGCCCAAGTGTTTTTAATTTTGTTGGTCAAGCCACACTTGAAGGCTTGAGCCAGCGCCCGGTTTTAAGTGATACTTTTGCTCCTGGTAACGTTATGGATCATATTCATCAGATTCGTTGGGCTGATGCTGTTATCGTTTGCCCGGCCACAGCCAACTTTATTAATAAAATTTCTCAAGGAGTGGGTGATGATTTATTGACTACTTTGTTTTTGGCCCACGACTTTAAAAAACCCTATTTACTTGCCCCTGCTATGAATACAACTATGTATCAACACCCAATCACGCAAAAATCTCTCAATACTTTAAAAAGTTTTGGTGTACAAATTTTAGAAACAGCTTCTGGTGTTTTAGCTTGCGGTGAACAGGGCTGGGGTAAACTCTTAGATCCAGAGCTTATTTTTGCTGAACTTGAATCTTCTTTAAAAGTAGCAACCCCTCAAACTGAAGTTCAACATACAACTTTTCAGTCTACTCATTCACCAAAAAAAGTACTTATTACCTCTGGTGGAACACAAGAGCCTATTGACTCCGTAAGGGTGCTTAGCAATACGAGCACTGGTTCCACGGGTGCTTTTTTAGCCGATCAGTTGATTTCTTGTGGTTATGAAGTGATTTATGTACACGCCAAGAATTCTGTTTTACCAGAATACGAATGCAAAAAAATTTCTTTTACTAGTTTTAATGATCTCAATGAAATTCTAAAATCAGAACTTAATGAAAATATTTACGACTTTGTTATTCACTGTGCAGCTGTTGGGGATTACTCTGTAGATAAAGTCTTAATGGATCATCATGTTTTTAGCGAGCTTTCAAATAAAAAGATTCCAACACAACAGCATCTCACAATAGAGCTTAAAGCTAATTTTAAAATTATAGATAAAATTAAAGGTTACTCTAGAAACCCTTGGACAAAGCTGATCGCTTTTAAGTTAACATCTCATGCTACAAATTTTGAACAACAAAAAGCAGTTATCGACTTAATAGATCACTCTAAAGCGGATATGGTCGTTCATAATGACATGGCGAATATTGATAAAGAAAATAGTCAGCACAAGTTCACACTTTACCATAGTGGCTCACCAATAGTATGTGAGTCAAAATTAGAGCTTGCAACTAAACTTGCCGAGCTCATGTTCAATTCACCTCAAGGGCAACTTATTGCTGAGGACAAAAGCTTATGAGAGGACAAGCAAAATGACACTCACTTTAGATGTAGGTAACAGCCAAATTTTTGGAGGAGTTTTTATCAGTGGAGATCTAAAGTTTAGATTTCGACACAACTCTAAAAATGGAGCTTCGTCTGACGAAATTGGCATTTTCTTGAAAAGTGTTTTGCGTGAAAACGGCGTCGAGCCAGAATCTATAAAAAAAATAGTTTTATGCTCTGTGGTTCCTGATGTCGTTCACTCCTTGCGAAATGCTTGCATAAAGTATTTCAATATTTCTCCTTTTTTGCTTCAAGCGGGTGTTAAAACTGGTTTGAAAATTAAATATCGAAACCCATTAGAAGTGGGGGCTGATCGAATTGCCAATGCCATTGCTGCATCTCATTTTTATCCAAATAAAAATCTTCTAATTGTTGATCTTGGAACAGCTACTACTTTTTGTGCTATAACAAAAGAAAAAGAGTACCTTGGTGGCGCCATTGTAGCTGGCATGCGCTTAAGTATGGAGTCTTTAGAAGCCAAAACAGCGAAACTTCCTACCGTTGAAATTGTTGCCGCAAAAGAGGCCCTAGGGCGCTCTACCGTTGAGAGCATTCAATCGGGCCTCTATTGGGGACATGTCGGCATAATTAAAGAGCTATGCTGCAAAATTCAAAAAGAATGCTTTGATGGTGAAAAACCTTTTGTGATAGGCACTGGAGGGTTTTCTAGTTTACTTGAGAGCGAAAAGTTATTCGATGTTATTCTACCAAACTTAGTTCTGGACGGGCTATTTATAGCTTTAAAAATGAATCCAGAGGGAGCTAAAACTTTATGATGGTTAAAATGCTTAAATCAAAACTTCATCGTGCGACAGTTACAGACGCTGATCTTAATTACGTGGGCTCTGTATCAATTGACCCTAAATTAATTGAAGCCGCCGGCTTATATAAGTATGAACAAGTTGATGTTTATAATTTAAATAACGGTGAGCGCTTTACAACTTATGTTATTGAAGGCAAAGAGGGCGAAGTCTGTCTGAATGGTGCAGCTGCAAGGCTTGTTCACCGTGGGGATATTGTGATCATTGCTTCATATGCTGATTTTACAACGGATGAGGCTCCTCACCATAAACCAATAGCTGTTTTTGTGGATGCTCAAAATCAAGTTAAAGAAATTAAAAGACAAAGTTAAAGGGCGGAACAAATAAGTTCGCAAGTTTCTCTTGAGACTCACTCTTAAGCCTAAACCACTCTAGAGCTTCTATGGCACTTTGTGTTTGGTGAGCTAGCAAAGATTCATCCCACTTTGGATTCTGCCAGCCAATCACTGAGAGTGCTTTTTGAGAATCTAAAACAGGTTCTTTTTGAATTCTGGCAAAAGCCAACTCAAAGCCCGGCATATAAAACTGTAAAAACGAAACTTCTTTATTTTCAGATATAAATCCTGCAAGTCCTCTTTTCCATAAACTTTCTGTTTTTACCGCACTATCATCACAGTGATCATAAACTAAAAATCTCGTGGCTTTAGTAATGTAACTTTTAATGCTCTCAGAATTTAAAGTGCCGCACTGAGATTTAAGCCAATTCGTTGTTGTCATGTGTTTAAATAGGTTGCGATCTAAGGCTGCTGAGAAGGGTGAGAACCAAAGCTTTTCTTTAAAAATGATGGCGATATTTAGATTTTTAAGATTTTTACTTTTTAAATCATTAAGTAGTAGGGGCACTTCCTCTTGTCTCTCAAGCTCCAAAACATAATCAAAATGAACCTGACCATGCAAACTTGCAGAATTTAGATTGTTTTTACTAAGTTGTTTTTGAACTGCAAACCAAAAATTTTCTACAGTTTCTTTATCAGGCCACTGAATGTCGAGACTTCTGACTTCAGTTAGATTCTCAATTTTTCGCCACGGAGTTTCCTCGTCCCTAATCCTTGCTTGCAAATGTAAAAGTAAGGGGGCTATTTTTTTATTAAAATTAAGTCGAGATTGCACCGAAAGACTGTCATAAGCGCTCATCCAACTTTTACTAAAAAGTGGTCGTAAAGATAAATCAATAGGAGCCAGACTTAATGATAAAGAGTAATTGCTATTTGCTTTTTTGCAAAAATCCTCGTGCTCAAGAAGGCGCCATGACGACCGACAATAGCCATTAAGACTCATTAAAACTTGAGGCCACTGGGAATCTTGAGATTTTAAATCATGATCCGTACCAGGTATTTTTTTGCGACTTACAGTTTGATACCAAATAAGATCACTTGCTGCCTCAAGAAGTAGACGATTTATAGGGCCTAACTTTATCTGAAAACTTTGTGTAATCAAAAGTTTTTCTAAAACTCCTGATCGTAAAAATAGATCCTCACTTAAATGAATATTGGCATCACTCACCTGTAAAAAATCTTTTTTACCTTTAAAAACATGAACCTCAAATTTCGGCACTTGACCTAAGGAGTCCACTAAAACTCTTTCGAGTAAATTAATCCGGCTCTCAATTTGAGTCTTATACTCAACAAGCGTAGCGCTGTAAGGAACGTTTTTTCGGCTGTTGCAGGAATAGATTTTGGACTCTTGCTTGCCATCAATCAAATCGATATTTTGAATGATATTTGAATCTA
Source organism: uncultured Pseudobdellovibrionaceae bacterium (assembly GCA_964390435.1). GTDB lineage: Bacteria > Bdellovibrionota > Bdellovibrionia > Bdellovibrionales > Bdellovibrionaceae > CAYMKD01. The sequence continues at coordinate 9,939 of CAYMKD010000048.1, forward strand.
TACACAAAATGGAATGGGATCGGTAAACGATAATTGCAATTAATACGAGCAACCCGCAAATAAAACTATAAAAACTCAGTTTTTCTGTTTTGGTACTCATACTCAAAAGGTCCTCTGCTTGGGGGCTCTAGAGCAAATACAATTACAAGGTCTATGCCAAGCCCTCAAGCCCTAAGAAAACTCTATACCTCAATTGAGGGCTATTTGATCCTGGTGAAATCGAATTTAAGCTGTTTTTAGCCAAAAATCTATGTGCCTAGCTTTTAAACAACAATGAAAAAGCCTCCTAAATACCCTTTGTTTCGGTAATAGAAACAGTGTTTCAAATTTCTTCTTGCTGTTTAAAACAAGCCGTGAGAATTCCTTAACCATTAAACCTTTGAAGGGGCTGTTTTTCTATTTTGCTTTTCTTTTTTTAGTTTGATTAATTGGTTTTAATAAGCCAACCATGCCCACTCTGGATGGCAAATTTCGTTTAAGCTTAGTTGAAATCCACTTATTTGCTTCGATAAGTTTTTGAATATTTATCTTTGGAGCAGACTGCGATCCTTTAAACATATAAAGCACGTCTTCTGTAGCCACATTACCAGTAGCTCCTGGAGCGTAGGGGCAACCACCAAGCCCACCAAGACTTGTGTCAAAAGTTCGAATTCCTAAATCATAAGCCACTTGAGTGTTTGCGAGGGCTTGGCCTCTGGTATCGTGAAAATGGCCTGCGAGTTTACTGGCAGGAATTTTTTTTAGTAACTTTTTAAAAAGCGATTTTACTTGAGTGCTGCTAGCAACACCAATGGTATCACCGATAGAAACTTCGTAAACGCCTAGCCTTAACATTCTTTGAGTTAACTGCACGACAGTAGTTTCCGGAACGCTTCCTTCAAATGGACAGCCAAAACATGTGCTTAAATAACCACGCACTTTAATTTTATGTTTTTTTGCAAGCTTCATAACGGGCTTAAAACGTTCAAAACTCTCATCAATGCTGCAGTTGATATTTTTTTTTGTGAAACTCTCACTGCAGGCAGTAAAAATGGCCACTTCTTTAATGCCACTTTTAATTGCATCCAACATTCCTTGCTCATTGGGCAC
>CAYMKD010000049.1:0-10999 GCA_964390435.1 uncultured Pseudobdellovibrionaceae bacterium
TTATCGTGCCCATTACCACCAACACCTGTTTTAAGCCAAGGCATAAGAGCTCGAAAAGCGTCTAAAAGTCCCTCTGGCCTTGCACCAAAACCGCTATAAAAAGCAAGATACAATAAAAAAGCGACACCTAGATGCTTAAGCCAAAGCTTCTTTTCGGATTTAAAACTCTCAAAACTAGGCCATGGCACTCTCGATGAGATCACTTTAAACTTTTCCAGAGTGAATATTAAGCTAAGAGATAAAATCACACTTAAAACCAAAACTACAAAAGTCTCTTTAAGCAAAAACTGACCACAAAGACCATAAATAATTAGAGCAATACCCGATCCTGGTTTATCAAAACGAAGAATTAAACCTAAGATAAATAAACCCTGAAAAAACAAAAAAAGAGATTCATGTATGGCACTTCGGCCGAAAAAAATTTGCGCCGGGCTTATTGCAATAAAAAACATAGCCCAATAAATTCCACTTCCCAGCTGCTTTTGACCACGTAACCAAATGCAAATAAACATAAATGAGAAGGCCGCTGTTACAAATCTAAAAGACTCTACACCAAACCCTAAAATAAGTTCTGCAAAGTAAAATAAATAAAATAGTAAGGGACCATGATAGTTTGTTGGATCATATCGAAAGTAACCATTTTGCCAGATTTGCATAACAAACCAGCCATTAATACTCTCATCAAAATGAATTGGTTTATGAGATAACCACAAAAACCTATAAAATAGAGCAAGAGCAAAAATACCAAAACAGAGAAGAAGAGCTACCTTGCTTTTAGCTGGTTCACTTGCTTGAACCTGCCTTGATTTTTTATAAGACTTTTTAGCCATGGGCTCATTGTATTAATATATAGAGCACGACATCAAGTAAGTTCTTTTAATCACATCACCATATTTATAAAATAAGCATTGATACATGCCATATAAAGAATTACTACTGCCAGATCTTATGACAAATGCACCCCAAGTTAGCCTTATTATTGTAATTCACAATGAAGCAAAACGCCTTGAGGCCCTTGTACAGGAAACTCAGCTTTTTTTAAATAAGCTGGGGCTTCATTTTGAACTTATTCTCATTGCAGACCCAAGCTCTGATGAAACACAAAATATTTTAAAAAATCTATCTAAGACCTATGATTTTATAACTGCAATCTATAATGAAAGACCTTTAGGTCGTGGAAACTCTATATTAAAGGGACTTCACATTGCAAAAGCTCCTTATATTTTTTCAATGAGCGCTGATTTCTCAGCCCCTCTAGCAGCCATTGTGAGTTTTTTGACCGAATTTTATCAAGCGCCCGAAACCGCTATGATTATAGGGGATCGAACACAAACAAAAAGAAAGTCTGTTGGCAAGCAGGCTAAAAAGGCAGAGATCATGCAAATGTGGCTCAATCAAAGCCGCTTGCTTGACGAAGATCACCCTGATTTAGCGTGCAGCTTTTGGGCTGTACAAAAAAAATATCTTGAGCAAATAAATCTTCAAGATATTTCAGCTTCTTGGTTCATTGGATTTCGTCTAGCAAAAAAATTCACAGAAAAAAAATTAAAAGTGTTAAGCTTACCAATTTCTTGGCATCATAATAACAAATCACAAATGCCACTACGTACTTGGCTCGAATTGTTTCGTCGCTAGACGACACATTGACTCAAACCATATTTTTTAATACTGAAGGTTCTTTTCTCAATTTGAGACACTATGAAATTCAATCATTTCTGGCAATAAGCCGAAAAGTTAATTATGACAGAGCCCTTACAGCGATATTATCAACGAGCACCACGCTTTATTCTAAGACCTCAAGAGAATAGCTTTATTCGCTTTGCAGGACCTAGGCGAGATCCGTGGGAAGAAGATACGCAAATTAAAAATATCTCTATGTCAGGACTCATCTTTAGTGCTCCAGTTGATATAGCTCCAGAAATTGGCGAAATGATCAAAGTTCAATTTGAAGTTCCAGGAGCCAGCCAAATGGCCTGTTGGGCAAGGGTGCAGAGAATCAATGCGGTAAGCAATGAAAAAGTAATGATTGCCATCCAGTTTGAAAAACTCGAACTAGCCCATAAATTGTTATTAAAATACGGACTAAATCAAAAAAAGAAAAACGATGAAAAGCTCAATCGTAGAGAGAAGCTCATGTCGCTACCTCTCTGGATAGCCCATAACTCGTCCTCTGTATTTAAGCTTTTGTTTATTTCAAGTGCATTAGCTGTACTTTGGTATTTTATGAATTACTGGATTTAAAAAAAATCTTAAAATCGATTGATCAACTTTTCAATAACATCGCCTGGCTTAATAAAACAAACTCCAACCCCTAAAGCGCTCATGGAGTCATTTTTTATCCATTTGACTTCAGCACTTACGTTGTGACTTTTGCCAACTACTCTTAAATCCACTCGGATTTTAACAAGGTCACCCACATTGACCGGGAAATTACTTTTATCCCACTCTAAAAAGGCACCTGTTGCAGAGAGATTTTTAATTTTTGCTGTGACCGCTACGGATTGACCATAAATTTCAATGAATGCTTTTTCTTTAGTTGAATATCTTTGGGCAGTTTCTTCTTGCATATAAGTTTATCGACAAAGGTAGTAAAGAACTAAAGCTTGGTACAAAAATTTAAAATTAAAATACTAAAAAAGTAAAAAGTTTCGTCTAAAACATGTACATTTTATTTAAGAAGATCCCTTTTTGTTTTTAATTTTAATGGCTCACCTAACCAATTTTTTTGCGCCTCATTTAACTTTAATAAGTACTCAGCTCTATCTATAAGCTCGCCTCCAAAAGCCTTTAAAACAGGAGTGATCATTTGCGTGTCCATCCAACTAACTCCTAAGCGTTTGAGTTCTTGGCATAAATATAAAAGACTCAACTTTGAAGCATCTGTCTCAAAATAAAACATGCTTTCTCCTGCAAAAACGCCTTTTACAAATACTCCATAGAGTCCTCCAACAAGCCTCTCCCCATCCCAGCACTCAACACTATGAGCATAACCCGCTTTGTGAAAGTTTATGTAGGCCTCTTGCACCTCATCACTAATCCAAGTCCCTAGTTGTCCAGGCCTCGCCTGGAGAGAACAATTTTTAATTACTTCATTAAAGGCTTGGTTACAGGTAAATTCATATTTTTTGTGCTTCTGTGTTTTTGCTAGTGATCGACTAATATGAATTTTTGAAAATTCTAAAATTCCTCTCTCAGGTGGGCAAAACCATAGCATGGGATATCCCTCTTGAGGCCAGGGGAAAATCCCACGACTATAAGCTTCAACAAGATTTGCAACGGAGAGCTCGCCTCCAACATAAATAAGCCCTTCTACAGAGCTGTTTTCCACGCTTGGAAATTCAATTGAGAGTTCTTTTTTTAAGTCTTCAGGCACAAATCGCACTTTCCACAGGGGCCTGTATTCTTTAAATCAAAATACTCATAGATAGTCTCAAGTCGGCAGCCCTCTTCTTGCTTAGCCAGTCTTAACATGGCTAGTAGTCTTTCATGGGCCTGGCGCTCACGTAGCTTACAAGCTTCAGGATTTAACATTTCTGTCGGAATCTCACTGAGTATCTCAGCAGGCCTGCCGTCAACTTCGCGTCTGATAACTTCCCAATGTTCAAGTAAATTAAGAGAGGTCTCCAATCTAAAATCACGCTTATTATAAAAATGCAGTTGCCCACGCATATAATCTAAACCTTCAGCTTTAATTTTATCAGGATTCGACTCTATTAAACGATAAACAGATTGAATAAAATCTGGCTGAGGATGAGACCACTTAATGAACTCCATTTGAATGCTCACATCGTCTTCGTCAAAATAAAACTCGCAATGAGAAGGTTTACCATCACGTCCCGCCCGACCAATTTCTTGAAAATAAGCTTCGATAGAGCCTGGCATTTCAAAATGAATAAGACGTCTAATATCGGCGCGATCAATACCTAAACCGAATGCAGGAGTTGCAAGCAACAAGGGGTTTTCTTCAGTTTGAAAATACTTAAGTGCTTGCCTTCGTCGCTCAGGGTTTAATTGCCCATGATAAAGCACAGGTTTTAGACCTTTGGCTCTTAAAGCTTCGGCCGCTTCATGCAGAGTATTTATTAAACTGAAATAAACAATAGTGGGCTCTTCGACTTTGAGATCCTCTGCTAATTGAGCCAATTTCTCAGGCTGACTTACTAGTTCCGTCACCTTAACCGCCAGATTGGGTCTTTGCAGATCTTCTTTAAAGATTTGTATATTTTTTGCTCCAAGTACTTTTTGTATATCCACTTGCACGGCAGGAGTTGCTGTTGCCGTGAGTGCCATGACTGGTGGTTCTTCTAAAAACTTATAAAACTCACCCACTCTTGAGTAATCAGGTCTAAAATCATGCCCCCACTGAGAGATGCAATGAGCTTCATCAACTACTAGAAGTGAAATTTTAATTTTCTCAATGGCACTGATAAACTCTGGCTTTCTAAAACGCTCTGGAGTGACATACAAAAGTTGATACTGACCTTTTTCTAACTTCTCGTACCTTTTGCTTCTTTCCTGAGAAGAAATACTAGAATTTATAAAATCTGCTCGTAAACCTAGCTGCTGCGCCTTACTAACCTGATCTTGCATCAAAGCAATAAGAGGGGAAATCACAAGCACTGTTTCTTTTAAAATCATAGCCGGCATTTGGTAACAAAGGCTCTTACCATAGCCTGTAGGCATTAAAACTAGGCTGCTTTGTTTGTTTAAAGCATTTTCAATGACTTGCTTTTGCGAGCCACGAAATTCATTAAATCCAAAAGATTTTTTGAGAGTTTCATGAAGGTCCATGACTTTATTGTCTCTCACAGGAGCTTCTTAGGCTAGAAAGCCCTATAATCTTTATACGCTTCGCAGCAACTTTTTGAGTCATCTAAAGTCTCTTTTTGCGCTGTAGATAAGTCTATGATAGACCCTTAGATTCTTTTAATAATTTTAAATCCTCACAGCGCGGAGAACATATGTCGACGAAATGGGACATCAATTTAGTTCGTAATATTGGGATTTCAGCCCATATTGACTCAGGCAAGACAACTTTGTCTGAACGCATTCTTTTTTATGGTGGTAAAATCCATAAAATCCATGAAGTTAAAGGTAAAGATGGCGTTGGCGCAACCATGGACTCCATGGATCTAGAGAGAGAAAAAGGGATCACAATCCAGTCGGCAGCCACGCAGGTTAAATGGCGTGATCATACAATTAATCTTATCGATACTCCGGGACACGTGGATTTCACTTTTGAAGTGGAACGCTCCCTTCGCGTTCTTGATGGCGCGATCTTAGTATTATGTGGTGTTGCTGGTGTTCAATCTCAGTCTATCACTGTGGATCGCCAAATGCGCAGGTACAATGTACCACGTTTAGCATTTATTAATAAATTAGATCGTCAAGGTGCTGATCCCATCCGCGTTAAGGATGCACTTGTTGAAAAACTACGTCTAAATGCTTTTATGGCCCAACTTCCAATTGGTTTAGAAGAAAACCACATTGGAGTAGTTGATTTGCTTACAATGAAAGCTCTTATCAACAAAGGGAATGATGGCGAAACTATTGAGGTTCAAGAGATTCCAGCAGATATGCTAGAAAAAGCCAAAGAGTACCGCCAAATCATGGTTGAAAAAGCAGCTGATTTTGATGATGCCCTTGCAGAAAAATATTTAGAAGGTATTGAGCCAAGTAATGAGGAAATCAGTAAAGCCATTCGTAAAGGGGTTGTTGCCCTTGGCCTTTGCCCTGTGTTCTGTGGATCCGCTTTTAAAAACAAAGGGGTTCAACAACTCCTTGATGCTGTATTAGCTTATTTACCTACACCTACTGAAAAAGTAGAGTTTGCTCTTGATGTTGATAAAAATGAAGAGAAGGTAGAGCTTTTCCCAGTTAACGATAAACCACTTTGTATGTTGGCCTTTAAACTCCAAGAGACACAGTTTGGTCAGTTAACATACGTAAGAATTTATCAAGGAACTCTTAAAAAAGGTGAATTCATAACAAACACTCGTGACGGCAAAAAAGTAAAAGTACCAAGAGTTGTGCGTATGCACTCTGACGATATGGAAGACGTTGATACAGCCTATGCTGGTGACATTGTCGCCTTGTTTGGAATTGACTGTGCATCTGGTGATACTTTCACAGACGGAACTGTCGCTTATGCAATGTCGTCAATGTTTATCCCTGATGCGGTGATCTCTCTTGCTGTTGCACCAAAAGACAAAGGATCTTCAAACAACTTCTCTAAAGCCTTACAGAAGTTCCGAAAAGAAGATCTTACTTTCCGCGTTCACAGAGATGAAGAGTCAAGTGAGACCATCATATCTGGAATGGGAGAGCTTCACTTAGAGATTTACATTGAACGTATGAAGCGTGAGTTTAATTGTGAAGTGGTTGCCGGTCAGCCGCAAGTTGCCTACCGTGAAACAATTGGTATGGAAGCTGACTATGATTACACACATAAAAAGCAAACTGGTGGTTCTGGACAGTTTGCTAAAGTGGTCGGTAAAGTTGAGCCATTGCCAGCAGATAGCCCGGTTGAATTTGAATTTGTTAACCGAGTTGTAGGTGGTAAAATTCCTCGTGAGTTTATCCCAGCAGTTGAAAAAGGCTTTAAAGAACAATGCGCAAAAGGTCCATTGATCGGATTTCCTATTGTTGGTATTCGCGTTTATTTAGATGACGGTGCTTACCATGATGTGGATTCATCTGAGATGGCCTTTAGAATTTGTGCTATGGCAGCTATGCGACAAGCTTACGAGCGCGCTAAGCCAACAGTGCTTGAGCCAATCATGAAACTTGAAACTCGGGTCCCTGAAGAGTACCAAGGATCTGCAACTGGCCAAATCAACCAACGTCGTGGGATTATCATTGGAACAGGCTCTCAAGAAGGTTACTCCATTATTGAAGCTGAAGTTCCGTTATCTGAAATGTTTGGCTATTCAACGGATCTGCGTTCAGCCACTAAAGGTAAGGGCGAATTTTCAATGGAATTCTCTCGTTATGCTGCTGCTCCTCGTAGTATCCAAGATGATTTAGCTAAAAAATATGCAGAAAAACGAGCTGCTGAGAATAAGTAATTTATTTCTAAATAAAGGGCCGATTTTACTCGGCCTTTTATAAATTAAAAGTAATTTCAAGCCTGCGACAAGCAGGCTTTTTTATTAAAGAGACTCGCATGACAAATGTTCGCCTAATCTATGTGACAACTCCGGATGCAAAAGTAGCCTCTGATATTGCCCAAATACTATTAGAAGAGAGACTTATTGCCTGCGCTAATATCTTACCGCAAATGCAATCTCTTTATCACTGGCAAGGAAAAATTGAGAGCTCAACTGAATGTGTTTTAATCTTAAAAACTTTAGTTGAAAAGGCCTCCCAAGTGATGAATCGAGTAAAAACCCTTCACCCTTACGAAGTGCCTTGTATGCTGAGCCTTTCTATTGATTCGGGATGGCCGGAATATTTATGTTGGCTGGCTGGTGAAGCTCGTTAATAGAGTTTGAGTTAGGATCCTTTGAGAGCCAGTTAAGACCCCAAAACAATAGCACCGTTAAAATGGTTAATACCATAAACAGAAATACTGATTGAGCTTCATTTTTAGGTCTATTATCCATATATTTCACCTGGAGCCAAAAGGCTCCTCTTGTAATGAAAAAAGCACAAACCATGCCAGAAAAGGTGCCAGGCACCTTTTCCTTAAGCGCCGCGTAGAAAGAAGGTACTTAGTAGGTTGTTCTCTACGCGGTGTTTACAGAAAAGGTGCCTGGCACCTTTTGAGAGTGCATGCTAGCTTTGAGACATGAATAAAGATGATTTAGCTAAAAAGATTTTTGAAGTTTCACATTTAACTGGTGAGTTTAGACTTCGCTCTGGGCAGACCTCAAAAGAGTACTTTGATAAATACCGCTTTGAATCCGACCCAAAAATCTTAAGAGCGATCGCCGAACAACTTGCCCCTCTGGTGCCTAAAGATACCGATTACCTTGCTGGACTTGAAACGGGGGGCATTCCCATTGCCACAGCCCTATCACTTACCACAGGAATTCCAGCTGTTTTTGTTCGTAAAGAAGCCAAAGATTACGGGACCTGCCAGTTTGTTGAAGGAGCTGAAATTAAAAATAAAAAACTCACTATCATCGAAGATGTTATTACTACTGGTGGCCAAGTTATTTTAAGCGCCCAAGATTTAAAAGAATCAGGCGCTAATATCATTCAAGTTCTTTGCGTTATTCATCGTGGAAATGGCAAAGAACCCAAATTAGAAGAAGCTGGATTAAAAATGAAGGCTCTCTTCACTATGGCCGAGCTTAAATTTGCTGAAGAAACTACTTAATTTTTGTAAGAAATAAGCCATTAAATTATGCAGCGTTTAAGGAAAAGGTGCCTGGCACCTTTATTTCTCGGCGATGATGTAGGCAATCCAAGAGGCACAGGCCTCGCCTTTTTCAGTTCTCTTAAATTTACCATCGCCGCCACCTGAACGATTAGTCCCTTCCCAGTAAATATGACTGCGCTTAAACCCAACTTCACTTAAAACTTCTCGAAGCTCAGGAATTGTCCACATTCTCCAGTCATAGGAAAAAACATTTTGAACCTTTTTTTGGCCTTTAGGTTTAAAATGAATATGAAAAATTGCATTATTACTTACAGGGTCAAAAGACTCTTGATGCCAATAATAAGTGAACTTTCGAAACTTTGTTTCATCTACAATTTCATCTTGGCAATCACTACCACCAAAACAATCCAAAACTAAAATTCCATTTGAATTGAGATGCTTCAAGCAGTTTGCAAAATACTTCTTAAGAAGATTTCGCGATTTAAAAATAAAATATGAAAAATTACAAGCCACTGAAATATCAACTCTAGGCAACTGAGGACCCAGAACATTGGCCTCCATTGTCTTAACTCTCTTTTGCTCTTCAGATTTAAGTTTAGGTAAATAATGAGTTCTGCCATAACTAAGAGGTTCAGGATCTAAATCTACACCAAAAGCTTTAAATTTTTTTGATAGCTTAACCCACTCACAACAAACCAAAAATGTGCCACAAAAATCTTCTCTCAAACTCATTGGTTCTCGAGATTTAAGTTCACGATATGTTTTTAAAAAGAATTCTACATCTGAATCAGGAGACTGAACAGAGCGTTTGTAAAAATCATATTTATCGAAATTTAAATGACTATCTTTTTTTTGAATGCGTCTTCTTGTTTTACTCACTAATAATACTCTTTTAAGGAACTTCTGCGATGATTTCACGAAGGCGATTTATAATATCGTGAGTCTGCGGTACACTGGCTTCTTCTAGATTATTATGCAATCCAATTCCTGGTAAGTTTTTGCCAGCAAGAACACTTGGTCTTGCAAGCAAATTATAAAATAACTCTTGAGTCACTCGGTAAGCTAAATGTTCACCAAAGTTAGTTACTTCGGTATCTTCATTAACAAATAACACTCGTCCTGTTTTTAGAACTGAATTTTTAATCAGCTGCCAATCATAAGGATACAGTGATCTTAAATCAATCACCTCAACACTAATACCTTCACCCATTAACGTATCTGCTGCTTGATTAGCCATAAGAACATTTCGCCCGTAAGTTACAAGTGTTATCTGTTCACCAGCACGAGTTACTTTACCCTGACCAATTGGAACTTTAAACTCTCCCAATTCAGGCCAGCGAGGTTTCCAACGAGTACGATCACCAAGTGGAGCATCAATCATAGCCTTAAGCTCTTTTTCACTCTCAGGCTCTCCAGGTAAAAGCTCCTCTCCACGAACTCGAAGCAAAGCTTTTGGTTTTAAATAAAGAACTGGATTAGGATCTTCAATTGCTGAGAGCATAAGCCCGTAAGCATCAAGTGGATTTGATGGCATTACAATCTTCCAACCAGGGAGCCTTGTTGCCCACGCATCTAAAGAGTGGCTGTGGTAGACTGAACCACGAATTCCCGCCCCTACTGGAGTCATGACAACGATGGGGAGATGATAGTTTCCGTTAGAACACCAATTGGTATTGCCTGCAATTTTTAATAAATCTATAGTATTAAAAATGTAGTCACAAAATTGAATTTCAGCAACACAGCGGTCACCAGTCATCGCAATCCCCATGGCCATGCCAATAATACCACGTTCATCAAGTGGAGTATTCCAAGTTGTTTTTAAGCCTTGAGTAGCCGTAAACACACCACCTAATGGAGCCCCCACATCTTGACCAAAAATATCTTTAACACCTAAGTGCTTTTCTCCATAATGAAGAGCCATGCGAATGGATTGAGCCATATTTGACATTAGAACTTTCTCCAGTCCGCATTTTCATTATCAACAAAAGTATGATCCCAAATTGTATCTGCTGTTGGAGCAGGCTCTTGTTTTACCTGCTGGTAAGCCTCCATTGCCTCTTGCTCATATGTTTGCCAAATCTTCTCTTGCTCTGATTTTTTTAAAAGACCAGCTGCAATCAGTTTTTTCTCAAAATCCTTAAGCCCGTCTATTTCACCTTCTACAAAATTAGCACCACTAGCAGAAGAGTGACCGTACAATCTAGAAAGTTTTGCTTCAATAAAACTAGGTTTTCCTATTTGGCGAATATAATCAAGTTCTTCACGTAACGCGAGATAAGATTCAACAGGATCATTACCATTAATGACACGAGAACGGATGCCGAAAGCTTTCGCACGATCTGCAATGTTCTTCTCGCCATGCTGTCCTTCATAAGAGGTTGAGATTCCCCAAAAATTATTTTGCACTGTAATTAAAACGGGAAGTTCCGATCCCTTACGACTTGACCAAACTAAACAAGATGCAAAATCACCTTCTGCCGTACCGGCATCCCCACCAGTCACAATTGTTATGCCTTTTGCTTTACGACGTTTTTGCGCATGGGCTGTGCCAATGGCCATACCATATTGAACTTCAATTGGTGAAGACACTGGAGCCACATTCCATTTAGGAATACAGTAATGATTCGAAAAATTACGACCTCCGGTATTAGGATCCGTTGCACGATTCATAAT